>JBAZVU010000102.1:0-2216 GCA_041660725.1 Candidatus Micrarchaeia archaeon
CGCTGGAGATGCCGAACAAGAAGGCAAAGCTGCTCGAGCAGTACGGCAGGGTGAGCATCTACGACGTCGAGGATTTGGGGCTCGTATACAACATACTTTTCCCGAAAATGAGCGCAGAGGAGTGGCAGGCTGCGGAAGTAGTGAAGCACTATACAACTGCGCGCATTGCAGAGAAATACGTTGAGCAGCTGCACCCGGAGAAGTTCGACATCACCACAAGGGGCGCAGTGCTCATGAAGGCAAAGGAAATCGCGTTCGAGCTGTGCAACCTTGTCTATCCGCAGATGGCGGCGGACAAGAAGAACATTATTTCGGAAATCATTGCTACCGACACAGTGGGCTTCGGGCCAATTGAGTATTTGTGGATCAATGACCGCGAGAATTTGGAGGAAATTGAAGTTGACCACCCGCAGAGGGAAATTCACGCTTACCACAGGAAGTACGGAAGGGCAACCACGAACCTGCGCTTTTCCAATGAGCGCTCATTCAGGCGCGTGATGAATGCGATTCTCAGGCCTTTGGGCAAGCAGCTGGACCCCATGCACCCCGTAGTGGATGCGCAGCTGCCTGATGGTTCAAGGTTGCACGCACAGATTTATCCCGCGTCATTGACAGGCGCAACTGCCAACATCCGCCTGCAGGGCACTGACCCATGGACATTCGCTAAGATGGTGAAATTCGGCACTGCGACGCCTGAGATGGGCGCCTACCTCTGGATGGTAGTTGAGCTGAAGAATGCGCAGCTTGTTGTTACAGGCGCGCCTGCAAGCGGCAAGACAAGCGCCCTGAGCTCGCTGCTCGTATTCATCCCAAGAGGGGAGCGCGTAGTAAGCATTGAGGAGGAGATAAATGAGCTGCGCTTCTATGACAAGTTCATCAACTGGATTCCACTCATAGGCGTGTACAAGGAGAAGAAGGAGGAGGCAATGAGGCGCGGCATAGAAGTGAGCATGCTGCGCACTGTGCTGGACCAGATTACAAATGCATTGCGCATGAGGCCTGACAGGCTGGTTGTAGGCGAGACAAGAGGCGAGGAAGCTGTAGAGCTCTTCTCAGGCGCAAACTGGGGCATACCATTCATGACTACCCTGCACTCGCAGGAGTTCGGCACTGCTGTCATCAAGAGGATACACAACCCGCCAATGAGCGTGCCAACTAACATGATGTCGATGCTGGACCTCGTGCTCACGCTGGGCGTTGATGCGCATAATGCAGTGCTCTGAGATACTGTGGCGCACCAGGGGCGATTTGCCTGCAAAGATAGAGGACTCGCTCAAGGGCAAGAACATCCCGCAGGAAATTTACGAGAAGGTGTGGCAGGACGGGGATGAGGTAGCCTATTTGAACACGATTTACGAGTTCGACCAGCGCAAGAAGGATTTCGTGCAGACAAAGGCGAAGTCAAAGCTGATGGCCAAGTACGGCGAGAGGTTCGGGCTTGAGGATGACGAGGTGCAGAAGGAGCTGGAAAGGCGCACGCAGATACTCGAGTACATGCTGGCAAAGAACCTCACGACCTTCGAGGACGTGGGCAAAATAGTGTACGATTACTACATGACGCCGAAGGAGCAGAAGAATGCTTTCGTGGCTGCGCTGGTCAAGGGCGGCAAGAAATAGAGCTGTGTGGGGTTTATCGTGGTCGCGTCTGAATCAAGGGGCACGATTGAAGGCTTTGCCAAGTGGTGGGCAGGCTTCTTCAGGCACCGCAACATGGAGGCCAGCCGTGCAATGGAGCTGGGCGCTGCTGCGGGCGCATTCATACTCTCCGTCTTTGCATTCATGGGAATCGCAGTTTCCCTGAACCTGCCCATATTCATCGTGCCAGTGATAGCGCTTGCCATTGCAGTGCTTACGCCGCGCATTGCGCGCAAGTACATTGCAAAGATGCAGAAGCAGACGGGCGAGCTGCTCCTGAAGAGCATGTTCACCATAGGGCCCTATGAGTACTTCTCGCTGATACTGGGCGCGGCACTGAGCGCATTCATCATCTCGTCATTCTTCTTCCTGGCTCTCTCGCTCATCTTCGGCTTCTCAATAGTCACTGCCTTCCTGCTTTCACTTGCTATTACAATCATCTCGCCGCTCATAGCGCACCACTACATCATCTTCACAGTGCAGAAGCGCATACGCGAGGTGGACACAAACCTGCTGGATGCCCTGAGGCACCTTGCGAGCGAGCTGAGCTCCGGCGTGCCCCTTTCGACTGCAATCCAGTC
>JBAZVU010000102.1:2226-4082 GCA_041660725.1 Candidatus Micrarchaeia archaeon
AGCTGAGGAGGATTATGGAATGGTGAGCGAGCTTTTCAGGGAGAGCGTGGTGCTCATCAAGGAGGGCGAGGATATTGACGAGGCCTTCCGCATGATAGCCGAGCGCACCCAGTCGCTCCAGTTCCAGCGCTTTGTCGCAACATTGAGCTATGCGGCTGCGAGCGGCGCGAACGTGCAGGGAGCACTGGAAGCGTACATAAACGAGCTGGAGTTCACGCAGAGGAACGAGATTTCACTCTATGCGAACGCCGCTGTATCGTCTTCAACAATAATGGTCATCATTACGGGCGTGATTCCGGGCCTGCTAGTCTTCATGGTCTCGCAGGGCTCAGTCATCTCGTCCATAAGGGTGCCAGTAATCTACCTGCTGCCGCTCTACATCATTGCCTTCCCGCTCATAAAGTACCTGATAACTGTGAGGCTCATCAAGGCCTCGCCCGGTGTGTAAATGGCGAAGAGCAAAATCCCATTCTACGACAAGGTGTATGCAAAGCTCGTTACCCAGCTCACGCCCTACTGCGACGTCATCGGCGGGCCCAAGGGGCCTGACTACTGGGCGCGCACTGCAATCACAGCTGCGCTTGCGGGCTTTGTTGTAATCTTCGGCATCTCGCTGCTTGCAACTGGCAGCCTGCTCTATGCAATACTTGCAGCGCCTGTTGTCGCAGTGCTTGCTGCTTACACTGTCACTACAATGCCGCAGGCACAGGCGCATTCCAAGATAGAGGCCATAGAGCGCTCCCTGCCAATGTTCCTATCGCACCTTGTCTCGACCTACTCAGACAGGAAGAACATGAGGGACGCACTCATTGCAAGCACTGGCGTTGACTACGGCCCGCTCACGCCGGAGCTTCTGCGCGCAATGCGCATCTACGAGGCAACTTCGGACGTGGACCAGGCATTCTGGCGCCTGAAGAACTTCAAGAACAGGTATGTTACGCGCACTTTCGACATCATTTCCTTTGCAATTGAGACCGGCGTGGACATCGTGGAAACGCTCAACATGCTCACAGGAGACATCCAGCAGAACATTGAGGCAAGGGATGACAAGAACAGCAGGACAGGGCTGAGCGTGTGGATGGTTTTCGCGAGCAGCGCGCTCTTCTACCCGCTCTTTGCGGGCGTGGGCTTCACCATCATGACTGTTCTCGAGACGCTGCTGGGCGCGCAGCTCTACTCGCCCAAGGACAAGAGCCTGCTTCTCTTCACGCTCATAATGTACATGCTCATAGGCGTGCTCATAGACTCCGCCTACATAGGGCAGGTGCGCTACAACTCAGTGAAGAAGGGGCTCGTGCGCTTCCTGCCAATGATGTTCGGAGTTGCCTGCACTGTGCTTGTTGTGTCCATGTGGGTGCTGAGCACGTTCATAATAGGCTAGAAATACTGGTTCTGCTAGGGAAAGGATAGTGGCTGTGCAGCCTGCTTCCTGAAACTATGAAAACTAGTTGAGGGTTGTTGGAAGCACGAAGCGCGAGCTGAGGCCGTAAAGCCTGTCCTCTATCAGCACTGTGCTGGGGGAGCCGTCCAGGTCAACTGCAATCTCAAGCCCGTACCGCTTGCCCAGCTTGTCGCGCACAAAGCCAGCCCACATGCCCCTGCTCTCCACGTCCGTCTTCTCGTAGGTTTTCTCTATTATGTTGCGCACCACTGCAATGCGGTTGCTGCGCACCTCATTCATGGCAGACTCCCTGGTCACGAGCTGAGCCTGGCGCACGTTGTTCTGGTACACCCATGCCACAGTGCCCAGAAGCACGACGATTATGATGAACATCCCTGCAAGCCCTCTCTTCATAATTACACCCAGACGGTTACTGTCACTCCTCGCATGTCCTCTCCCTGCCGCAGGGGCAGGA
>JBAZVU010000103.1:0-4065 GCA_041660725.1 Candidatus Micrarchaeia archaeon
AAGACTGGCAAGAGGCACCTGGCGCTTGCGGGCGGGGTGTGCATGAATTCCAAGATGAACGGAATGCTCTGGCGCTAGGCAGGGGTGGAGGACATATTCATACAGCCAGCTGCAGGAGACAATGGAACTGCCATTGGCGCGGCTCTCTATGTTTCTGCGCAGGAGGGCTACAGGCCGAAGAAGCCTCTTGAGCACCTTTACTATGGCCCTGAGTATTCTGACGAGGCTGTGAAGAAGACGCTGGATGCTGCGAAAGTGAAATACGAAAAGAGCGGGGACATTGCAGGCGAGGTCGCGGGCCTGCTGGCCAAGGGAAAAATAGTCGGCTGGTTCCAGGGCAGGATGGAGTTTGGCGCAAGAGCCTTGGGAAACAGGTCAATACTCGCAGACCCAACTGACGCGAGCATGAAGGACAAGGTGAATGCCGCCATTAAGTTCAGGGAGGGCTTCAGGCCCTTCTGCCCGTCCATGCTTGCAAGCGCTGCTGATGAGTATCTGGAGCACCCGCACGCAAGCCCGTTCATGATTCTGACTTTTGAGACGCCTGAGAAAAAGCAGAGGGAAATACCGGCTGTTGTGCATGTGGACGGCACGCTGAGGCCGCAGACTGTTGAGCAGGATGTCAACCCCAAGTATTACCGCCTCATAAGTGAGTTCGAAAAGCAGAGTGGCGTGCCAGTTGTGCTGAACACTTCCTTCAATGTCTCGGGCGAGCCGGTTGTGTGCGCGCCAAAGGATGCGCTCAGGACATTCTACGTGAGCGGAATGGACTATTTGGCACTAGGGGACTATTTGGTGAAGAAGGCAAGCCGCTGAAGCCTGAATCTGCTTGGACTGCCTTGCTGGATTGTGCTGGAGCTGGCGGCCTATATCTGTTTTGACTGCCTTGCAAGAGTTGATGCGCGGTAGAGGGACTCAAAAGTGCCTGCATCTGTCCAGCCGCCTTTCACAATCCTGTGGCCGAGCGTGCCCTTTTTCACGTAGTGGTTGTTCACGTCGGTTATCTCGTACTCGCCCCTGGCGCTAGGCTTGAGCGTGCGTATTACTTCGAAGACATTGGGCGAGTAGAGGTAGAGGCCTATTACTGCAAGGTTGCTCTTCGGCTTTGCGGGCTTCTCAACTATTGAGGCAATCTTGTTGTCCTTCAGCTCTGCCACGCCGAACCTGTTGGCATCTGGCACTTCCTTCAGGAAGACTACTGCCTCTTCCTTTGCAGACTTTGCAAAGGAGCCTATTTCGCTTGCCTCGTTCGCATCCAGTATGTTGTCTCCCAAGATTACGGCGAACTTGTGCTCGCCTATGAAATCCTCAGCAAGCGAGAGAGCCTGCGCAATGCCGCCGCTGCCGTCCTGCAGCCTGTAGGTGAGGCGGCATCCAATGTCATGCCCGCTGCCGAGCATTTTCATGAAGTCCCCTGCGCTCTCCTTGCCCGTGACTATCAGTATGTCCTTTATGCCTGCAGCTAGAAGCGTGTTGATAGGATAGTAAATCATGGGCTTGTCGTACACTGGGAGCAAGTGCTTGTTCGTCACATAGGTTAGCGGCCTGAGCCTTGTCCCTTCCCCGCCTGCAAGAATTACGCCACGCATAGAACCAACCTCCCTAAGTTCAGTCTGAATCAGACTCTCCGAATCCTGAATAGATTCCCGCCTCCTGCTGCTTCATCACCTTGAGCCCCTGCTCCACTGTCAGCATCTTCATTCCAAGCTCGCGCTCAGTGCGCCGCACATCAAGGCATCCATTCATGGGCCTTGCTGCAGCCTGCTGCAAATCAGATGTTTTCACAGCTGAAATGAGCGAAGGGTCCAGGTCGAACATGCTGGCAGTCTTGAGCGCGAATTCATGCCTGTTTATGCAGTCATTGCCCGCTACGTGCCAGAGCCCGGTTTTGCCCAGCTCCACAAGGCGCAGGAGCGCCTCGGCGCCATTGTCAGCAAGAGTGGGGCTGCTGTACTGGTCGTCAACTATTTTCACGGGCTTGCTGTTGCGCAGCTCGCCAAGCAGCCAGCTCACGAAGTTCTTCTTTGCAGGATTCCAGCCATAGATGACGCTTGTGCGCGCCACCACGTTGTCAGCTTCCATTGCAAGCAGCGCGTTTTCCGCATTCCACTTGCTTTCTGCATAAACACTTTCAGGGCTGGGCTCGTCTTCCGTCGTGTATTTGCCCTTTTACGTGCCGTCGAATACGTAGTCAGTTGACATGAAGGTGTAGTGAGCGCCGATTTTCTCGCAAGCTGTTGCGAGGTTTAGCACTGCATCAGTATTCACGAGCTTTGCCTTTGCAGGGTCCTTTTCGCATGCGTCTACGACGTGGAATGCAGTTGTGTTGATGACTGCATCTGGCTTTGTCTCATTGATGAGCTTGCGGCTAGCAGGCAGGTCAGTGACATCGAGCTTGTGGCCGGCTATTTCGGCCGGGTGCCAGGTGTCGCCGTTGTGGTAGGTGTAGCTCACGCTGAACTTGCCCTTTGCCTTTTCAACTATCCTGTTGCCAAGGAGCCCCAACCCGCCAATAACCAACAAAGACTTCATGGAATCACGTCCCGCATCTCGCTTTCATTTTCCCAGCATGCTTTCATTTCACGGCGTCAGCATCTTTCTTCGAGTGTATGTTAGCAAAATTTCCTGAGACGAGGCAGCCCGAAAGCTTGTTCATTCTGCTCAGCTTCGCGAACTGTGCATCCAGGGAGCCGCGTGGCTCGAGCAAAGGGAAAAGAGAAGGCTCTGCAAAGCCGGTCATTGTTGCCACGAGGTGGCTTTCAGGCTTTGACGGCTTTTCCCAGTACCGGGTTATGAGCGAGCCGTCCATCATCACAAGCGAGCTCTTTGTCCACTCAAAGCTCGTGCCGTAATAGACTGCAAGCGTGACGGGGTTGTCCTGGCGCCTGTGGAAGTCGAAGATAGTGGAGAGGCTGAAATCGAAATAGTGGTCGCATGGCAGGAAGAGGAATGTGCCTGAAACATGCTGCTTTGCAAGCGAGAGCGTGTGCGCGCTGCCCTCGTGCTCCTTTTCTTCAACATACTTGATGGGCATGCCGACCTGCTCGCCATTGCCGAACTCGTTGAAAATCGCAGTGTTGACTTTGGAAGAGCCCACGACCACCACCTCTGAAAACCCGTTTTCCATCAGTTTTTCAAGAGTGTGCGCAAGCAGAGGCCTTCCCTTTACTTTAATGAGCGGCCTGTAGGCGTGCGCATCCTCGGACCAGAGCGCCCGCTCGGGCCCGCCAGCCAGCACAACTGCAGTGCGCTTTGCGCCGAGGCTGCGCTGAATGAGGCCTTCGAATGCCTCAGACCTGTTGTCGTTGCCCTGCTGCTCATCGAACTGCTTCAGCAGCTTCTCGTCGAGCGAGAGGGATACGCGCACTTTGCCCATAGTTATTACCTTCGTAATACGATTTAATACCACAGTATTATAAACCTATTTGTTGCTAGGATGTACGGGAAGGCCCGCAGGGGCTGATTTGCTGATTGACGGGGTTGGAACGGGGTGCAAGGGGTGATGTTGTGATTGATGGAGTTGAAGTGAAGGAGCTGAAGAAGCACAAGGACAACAGGGGCTTCCTGATGGAGATGCTGAGGGGAAGCGACAAAATCAAGGCTGACGGGCCAAAGGCCTTCGGCCAGGTCTATTTGGGCGCAGTGTACCCGGGCATAGTGAAGGGCAGGCACAGGCACTTTGAGCAGGATGACCATACCTGCATCATCAGGGGCGATGCTGCAATTCATCTGGAAGACGGCAGGGAAGGAAGCAAGACAAAGGGCGCAAAGCAGGTGATTCTGGCAGGCGAGCAGAATGGCTGGAAGCTTGTGAGGATACCAAAGGGTGTGTGGCACTCAATAGAGAACATTGGCACAGACGTTTGCTGGCTCGTGAATTATGTGACAAGGGAGTATGATCCAAAGAAGCCTGATGAGGAGCGCGGGGACTTTGACGTGAAGGAGAAGAAAATGCCCTGGGACGTGCTGAAGACAGGGTAGAAGAAACTGGGGGTAATCACATGGTTGTTCTTGTAACAGGCGGCGCGGGCTACATAGGCTCGGAGCTCATAAGGGAGATTCCGA
>JBAZVU010000104.1:0-4021 GCA_041660725.1 Candidatus Micrarchaeia archaeon
CTTAAAAATAAACAGAAAAAGGAAAATGGTACTTCTCAGCCGCACACGTCAGCCGGGGTCGCGCCCAGCGGCGAGTTCGTGAAGAAGTTCGCGAACGTGTACACCACGAACGGCGCAGATGCTGCAATCACAAGGCCGATTATCGCGCCAACCACCAGGGCGGTTGCCCAGACGTTGGCCCTTGCCCTTGTCTCAGCGCCCATGATCTGGCCCGCAGCATAAATCAGGCCTCCGATTATGAGCATAGTGAATGCAACTACCGGCACGGCTTCCTTTACGGTTGCACAAACTACCTTGAGCGGCCCAACGTCAATTCCGCCGCCTGCAAATGCAACGCCTGCCATAAGCGTGCTCAGAAACACCGTCTTGTACGACCTGCTGAATATCTTGTTCAGATTCCCAATCACAATACCAGCCTCCTTGCTACCTATATGCCCCCGCCGCCCTATTTAAACCTTTGGCTAGCTGCCGCACGCCGCAGTCGGAGTTATCAGCGCTCACGCTATTTGCAGTAAAAATAAACGGAAAAAAGAAACAGTGCTTCTAGCAAGTGTTCGTGTAGTCGCCAGTCATCGGCGAGTTCGTGAAGAAGTTCGCGAACGTGTACACCACGAACGGCGCAGATGCTGCAATCACAAGGCCGATTATCGCGCCAATCACCAGGGCGGTTGCCCAGACGTTGGCCCTTGCCCTTGTCTCAGCGCCCATGACCTGGCCTGCTGCATAGATAAGGCCACCAATAATCAGCATGGTGAATGCAACTACTGGGACCGAATCCCTTACAGTTGAACAAACTGCCTTGAGCGGCCCAACGTCAATTCCGCCTCCGCCTCCTCCTACGCCCGGAAGTGTGAATGCGGCAGAAATGCCTGAGAATAATATGCCAGCAAAAACGCCCTGATACGCCCTGCTTGAAAACTTCCTGACTTTTGCGACAAAATCCACATTACCACCCCGTCATCATCTCCTTCTCCTCCCGCCCTATTTAAACCTTCGCAGATTCCTACCTCTGTAGGCCAGCCAGCATGCTCTCCACTGGCGCATAGTCATCGCTCAGTACTGGCCCACCTGCTTCCGCCAGTTTCTCCTCGCCAACCAAATGGCCTGCATAGGCAGCCAGTTCCGGCCTGTTTTCCCCGATTTTGCGTATTGCACCAGCATTCAAATAATCGCCGTCGCTTGCAAGCAGGACGATGTTCTGCGGAGTTTCCGGCTTCTCCGGCTGTATGCCAAGCACCTCCACATTCCTGAACTCCTCCTTATACGTTGAATATTCTGCCCTGAAAAACTCGGAGCCCGGGCCTTCAAGGGCTGATATGATGTTGGTCACAACCAGCCCATCGTCCCTGAGCCGTGCCTTTATCTCCCCCAGCGCCTCCCTTGTCGTAAGATGGAATGGTATGCTGTCCTGCGAGGTGAAGACGTCTATGCGTATGATGTCGTACTTCCCCTTGCCATTTCTCACAAAATTCCTCGCATCTCCTGTGCTGACTTCCATCTTTTCATCCTCTTGGAAGCCAAAATATTCTTTTGAAATGCCAGTCAGCAGCGGGTCAAGCTCTGCCACTTCGATTTTTGCATCAGGGAAATTTTTCCGCAACTGCATTGCCTCAGTGCCAGAGCCCATGCCGATGAAAAGCACGCTGTCCGGCTTCACAAGCTCATAGGCAAGCACAGTGTGCTTTGTGTAGGCGAAAAGCAGCCCGTTGTCACTCATGTTCATGCCCGACGCCAGCTGCCTGTCGAGGTAGAGGAAGCGCGAGCTGCTCGCGGGCACGTCCACCACTTTCACGTGGTAATACTGGCTGTCAGCCTCGTAAAGCACAATGTTGCCCGCCTCATGGCCCCCGCCCGTCGCAATATTGGCTGCAAGCACCACTGCAAGCGCAGCAATGGCAACAGGCGCAATCCTCCTGCCAAGCAGCAGGACAGGCAGGAGCAGCAGCACTGCGCTGGTGCCGAGCAGTATCGCCTTCACCCCGAAGTTCGGTATCAGGTAAAAGCCCGCAGCAAGCGTGCCAACTATGCTGCCCACAGTTGAAAGCGCGTAAAGCCTGCCGGCAGAGCTTCCCACTTCCTCCATTCTCTCCGTGTTCAGCCGCACTGCATACGGCGACACTATGCCCAGCAGCGCGCTAGGCACTGCGAAGAACAGCAGCGAGGCAAAGAGCGAGCCCCACAGCGTGCCGAAGGCAGTCCAGAGAATTTCCGACAGCCTGCTGAGCAGTGGGATAAGGGCGATGAATGCGCCGGCAAGAAAACTCGTGAAGGCAAAACCCTCCAGAGCCGGGCGCCTGTCAGCCATTTTCCCTCCGAGGTAATAGCCAATGCTGAGCGATGCAAGTATCACGCTGATTATGCTGGTCCAGGTGATGAGCGAGGAGCCGAAATAAGGAGCAAGCACGCGCGAGCCAAGGACCTCGACAACCATCACTGCGGCGCCCGTGACAAAGACAGTAAGCGCCAGTTTCTGGTGCAACCCGAACATCAATTACCGTGGGCCCTGCGAACCTTTAAATTCATTTTCATTTATAAGCATCTCCCTCGTAATCCTGCCATGCTGACGGCATTGGTTGACACGAGCATACTGCTTGACGCTGCTGCTGCGAAACTTGACATTTTCGGCAAGTTAGGCGCGCTGATGGACGGGCCCTTTGACGCCGTCGTCCCCCAGGGCGCATGCGCGGAGCTCGAGGCAAAGGCAAAGGAAAAAGGGAGGAAGGGCGCGGAAGGCCGTTTTGCGCTTGCAATGGTGAACAGCGCTGTTGCGAAGAACGCGAGCCGCATCGAAGCCTCGGAGGGCCATGTTGACGACTGGCTTCTTTCGAGGGCAAAAGAACTCGGCGCTGGCGCGATAATCTGCACCAATGACGCGGACCTGCGCCGGCGCGCAAAGCAGGCTGGCGTGCGCGTGATAGCGATAATGCACAATTCAAAGCTGGGATATGCGTGAGTCAATTGAAACCTGTGTGGGGGTTGAGAGAATGGACATGTCAGACTTTGCAGTGAAGACGCTGCTGCCCTTTGCAGTGGCAGTTGCAGTTGTAGTGGGCTGCCTTCTAGGCCTCGCAAGCTCCTTCAGCATTACCACCCTGGCTCTCTATCTCGCACCAGGCGTCTCAATTCTCGCGCTCATCTACGGCGCATACCAGGCGCGCATAGTTCTCTCCTACGATGCAGGCACTCCGCAAATGCAGAAAATAGCGGGCGCCATCAGGGAAGGCTCTGACGCCTACCTGAAGAGGCAGTTCCGCAGCGTCGCGCCCATCACAGTTGCGCTTGCAATAATACTCGGCTACGCGCTCGGCATCGGCACAGCGCTCACATTCCTTCTCGGCGCGATTCTCTCGGGCCTCTCAGGCTACTTCGGCATGTACATGGCAGTGCGCGGAAACGTGCGCACAACTTCTGCTTCCAGAAAGGGGCTTGCAGCAGCTCTTGACGTTGCATTCGGCGCAGGCGCTGTCAACGGCATGCTGCTCGTGGGCCTCTCGCTTCTTGGCATAAGCGCCATTTACGTTGCAAACTACTTCCTCTACATGCCCTACGGCGAGGCGCGCGTTACTGCGGAAGCTCTCAAGGTGCTCATAGGCTTTGGCTTTGGAGCGAACCTCATCGCACTCTTCATGAGGGTAGGGGGCGGCATTTACACAAAGGGCGCTGACGTCGGCGCAGACCTAGTAGGCAAGGTCGAGAGCGGCCTTCCTGAGGACGACCCGCGCAACCCTGCTGTAATAGCAGACAATGTTGGCGACAATGTTGGCGACTGCGCAGGCATGGGCGCTGACATCTTCGAGTCCTATTCAGTAACAATAGTTGCAGCAATGCTGCTCGGCGGCATTCTCTTTGGAATAGCAGGAGCAGCCTTCCCGCTCGTCGCATCAGCAGCAGGCATTCTTGCCTCCATGATAGGCACATTCTTCACAAAGCTGCAGAAAGGCGAACAGGACCCAATGGCCCCTCTCAACAGGGGGCTCTGGCTCTCAGCTCTTGCAGCAGTTGTTCTCTGGTACTTCATAGT
>JBAZVU010000105.1:0-3927 GCA_041660725.1 Candidatus Micrarchaeia archaeon
TTCAGCCAGCTATGTGCTGCTTGGCTATTCAGAGGGCTCGGCGCGCGACCCCGGCACGCCGCCCTATGACTATCCGCCAGGCGATGAGGATGCGGACAAGTACTGCTCCAACGGGGAGCTGGGTGCGCCTGTTGTGCTGCCCTGCCCGCCGAATCCGGACACCATATATGATGCAGGCACGCTGATGGCGCCTACGTTTGCAAGAGTGGTTGTATGGGTCTGAGCTCAAGGCGCAGGGGCTTTTTCTTCTCAGGCGCAGCTGCAGTGCTGCTCATAATACTCGCATCATCTGTGATGCTCTGGATTTCAGCGCAGAATGCGCGCTCGGAGCGCGCGCAGCTGCTGACAGAGGGGCAGGCAATGGTGGCATTCAAGCAGAGCTTTGCAGACGGCAGCTATGAGGACGGGCCGCTGAGGCGCGCATCTGAAGTGGCATTTTACAAGGCAGTTGAGAGCGTGAAGAATGATGGCGCGTTCTCGGGCATAACTACCGGCAACAACCAGCTGAGAAGCTACATTTGCGGCCAGCTTGGCAAGGCGCCATCCCAGAGCCCCACTGACGGCTATTTGCACCTGTGGGCGCTTGAGGTTGAGGCGCTCGGAGAGCAGATGGGGCTGACTGTGGACATCCAGTTTGACTATGACACGGATGCCACCAAATGCACTATTGCGATGGCCGATTACAGGCACGTGGAAGTGACCTACCCCGCAAGCTACACCATTACGGATTCAAAGGGCACTGTGATGAGCGGCACCATGGCAGGCGTAATTTATGATTTGGACATTAACGGCTATGATGATGCTTATGTTTACCTGAAGAGCAACAAGAATGCGCTGAAGCAGATATTCTTCAAGGACAGCGTGGGGACAACTGCAGGCTCTGTTGCGCCTTCGCCAATAGTGCCTGATGCAGCGAGGGGCAAGAGCTGGGTGTATGGCAAGACTACAAAGCCATCGCCTGCTGCAGGAAGCTACTGCGCTGGCAACAAGGACCAGTGCATAGTTGTGATTGACCACGCGTCTGCAGCTGACATTGCAAGCACTGCAGGCTATGCGGGCGTGATACTGAGGAATGTGCCTACTGTTATTGATGGCGGGGACGTGGTTTGCGGCGGCGTGCCAGTGCCTTCGCACCTGGACACTGGCGATTGCCTGGACTGCCTGAAATATGTCGGGGACGGCGACACGTCGTGCCCGGGGCTGGGCGTTGTGGGCAGCCAGATTTCAGTTCCATTTGTGGCTGTTGCGCCGGGCGAGTTCAGCGATGTGATGATTGGCAGCTATGTGCTCATTGACTCCAGGGGCGCGGAGAATTCAGCTGTTTCAACTGACTACCACCGCATAATGGATGTGGAGAAGATGCGCGCAATGAGCGTGTGCGGCTTTTACGTGCAGAATGACGATGCGCCTGACTTCCTGCAGAGGCTGACTGTGAACCCCAGCCCGACTGCAAATGGAATAGAGAGCTTTGCAATTGGGCAGGTATGGGCTGACAACAACCCGGGCGATGGAGCGACAGTTTACTCTGATGTGGACCATGAGTTCTTCAGCTCCCCAAAGACAGAAGGCGTGCGCGTGAAAGGCATGCCGGGCTGCCGCGATGTGCAGCAGTGCTCGACTGAAACTGTTGCAGGCGATGCCTCGCCCTTCGGGCACTTTGCCCTTGACGATGCCGGAAGCGCGCCGCATTCAGAAGCTTACGATGCGGAGAGCATAATGTGCACTGCTGAGGGCTCGCCGTGCGACCCGTAGATGAGTTGATTGTGATGAATAGGAAAGCGCAGGCAATTTCGGAGAAATTGACGTGCCTTAACAGCAGGTCAAGAGGGCAGGCCGCCATTGAATTCATGGTGCTCGTAGCATTCTTCCTGATATTTGTAACTGCAATAGTGCTGGCAATGCTGGATTTGTCAGGAGGCCGCGCTGATGCTGTTGCGCTGGAGCAGGCGCAGCAGGCTGCAAGGGACATTGGCACTGCAGCTGACCAGGTTTACATACAGGGCGCGAATGCAGAAGTGCGCAAGCAGGTGTTCTTCCCTGCAGAGCTGGGCAATGTTTTCATAGGCAGCCAGCCGCCTGTTGGAAGGGGGCATGAGGTCATTTTGAGGATGAATACGAGCAGGGGCAGCAGTGATGTGGTTGTGATGACTGTCGGGACAGTGAAGGAGAGCAATACGCCGGGCAAGAAGCTCAATGCAAGGCTTGGCGCAGGGCTGCGCGAAGTGCGCATCTGGAATGACAAGGCTAACAACGTGGTTGTGGTTGAATATGCGAACTAATGTGCCTGCGCATAAGGGGCAGGTTGCAGTGGAGTTCCTGATGCTGGCGGCATTCCTGCTGCTCGTCTTTACTGTTGTGCTTGCCTATTTTGCAAGCCTGCAGGGCCGGGAGATTCAGGACAGGGAGTATGCGCTTGGAAGGGAAGTTGGTGCGCTGGTTGCGGACAGGGTGCATCTGGCAGTTGTGGCTGGCAGCGGCTATGAGGCAGTGTTCAGCGTGCCGCCCCTCGTTGCAGGCGCTTACCCATATGACCTGAAGCTTTCGAACAGGGATGCATTCAGCTCTGCATACGTGGATGTAAGCTGGACAAAGGGCGGCAGCCAGTTCGAGTATTCAATACCCCTGGCAAGCAGGAAGCTGTGCGCTGCCCCGCCCCCAATCCCGCCGGCAACAACGTGCTCCAAGCAGATAAACAATGATTACACTTACAAGGTGGTGGACAAGGCAAAGCCGCTGCACATACTGAATAATGGAGAGTGGGTTTATGTTTGGCAGGAGTAGGGGGCAGTTCTTCTCATTCGATGTGCTGGCAGGCGCATTCATCTTCATGCTCGCATTCTTCCTTCTCGCATTCTACTGGCTGAATGCGCAGGCCCTTTTCGCGCAGCAGGAGACAGGGGACATGCAGAGGGAGGCGGAGAGAATGGCTGACCAGCTGCTTGTGCCTGATGATATGGGCGTTCCGATACTGACGGCCTATGCGCAGAATTTCTACCTGGTCAATGGCGGAACTCCGCCTGCAGGCAAGAGGTTTGACCAGGTTTATGCAATGCCAGTGCTGAGCTTTGGAGATGGGTGGAGCAGCAGGGGGCCCAACAACCTGAATCCGTGGGCGCTCTCGCACTTCATTCTGATGAGCAACTTCTACGGGGGAAGCACGCCTGACAAGCCGTACTTCTATAATGACATGAAGGAGAAGCTGGGCATAGCGAAGTACAACTATTACGTGACCATTGAGGGAACTGATGGCCTGCCGCTTACCAAGTGCCTTGATGTGATTGCTGGCGCTGTGCCCGGCCAGGCTGACTATCGTTATGGAAAGACCTGCAGGGCAGGAAAGAACCCTGCGGACCCGGACAGCAACGTGAAGCAGGTTGCAAATGCAGAGCGCATTGTGATTTTCGTGGACTATACTTACACAGGCGGCACGATGGTGCCGAGCACGAGCACGCTGGCAAAGATGCGCGTGCAAGTCTGGCAATAAGTAGAGGGGGCTGATGGAATGGCATTATTCAGGGTAATGCGGGAAAGCGAGCTGGCAGAGGGCATGGTAAGGGGCGCGCTTGCTGGCAAGAAGAAAGTGGCGCTTGCGCGCGTGGGCAACAAGATTTACTGCTTTGACCACATATGCCCGCATATGGGCGGGCCGCTGGGCGAGGGCGCCATGGAGGGCAATGATGTGAAGTGCCCGTGGCATGGAAACAAGTTTGACGTGAAGACAGGCCAGTGCACTACCCTGCCGGCACTGAAGGTGGCGATATTCAGCGTGACAGTGAAGGATGGCGACATTTACGTGGAAGTTTAGGCAAAGAGGGCGGGCTTATGGCATTGCTGAGAGCTGCGGCAGTTGAAGACCTGAGAAAGCCAGGCAAGCTGCTCAAGGTGAAGGACAGCGGAAAGCATTACGTGCTCGTGAACTCTGGCGGC
>JBAZVU010000106.1:0-3924 GCA_041660725.1 Candidatus Micrarchaeia archaeon
CCTCGGACTATTCATTCCCGCAAGGCCCAGCACAGTCCCTGCAAGCCCTCCTGGCATTTCCGGAGTGTAGGGCATCATGCCCTTTGGTATCTGAATGGCAAAGGCGTATTCCTCCCCATCGCCGTAATCGCCCTCGCCCTTGAGCATGATGGTCTGCTGCCCTATCCTGCTCGTGCTCGATGTAGTGCGGCTTCCCTTGCTTCCTATCCTGGTTTTTTTCTCAACCACTTCGCCGTAAAATTCAAGCCTTAGCCCGCGCGCCCTCCTCGGCTTCTTCAGCCTGAGCACCACACGCCCGGAAATCTTCCCGCCTTCCTGGAACACGCTGTTGTCCAGGTTAATCTCAATATTTCCAGCCCCTTCGAAAAGCCCGAATACCATGCAAACACCCTATTTTCCTTTAGGCATGCAAATTAAAAAATGAAAGACGCCCCGCTCCCCTCACTTCTTGCGGAACTTGCGGCCGTACTTCTCAATGAACTCCTGCTTCACGCGCTTGAGCTCGCCCTCAGGTATCATTGAGAACAAATCCCAGCCAATATCCAGTGTCTTCTCAATTGTCCTGTCTTCCTCAGGCCCCTGGGTTATGAACTTCTTCTCGAACTCGTCGGCGAACTTCAAATAGCGCCTGTCGCTCTCGCTCAAGGCCTCCTCGCCCACCACTGCGCTCAGGGCGCGCAAATCCCTTCCTTCAGCATAGCCTGCGTAAAGCTGGTCAGCAACGCCTCGGTGGTCTTCCCTTGTCCTCTCCTTTCCTATTCCCAAATTCATCAGCCTTGAAAGGCACGGGAGCGGGTCAATTGGCGGGAAAATTCCCTTCCTGTGAATGTCCCTGCTCAGCACAATCTGGCCCTCAGTAATGTAGCCAGTCAGGTCTGGAATCGGGTGCGTAATGTCATCGCCAGGCATTGAGAGAATTGACAGCTGCGTAATAGTGCCATTCCTTCCCTTAATCCTGCCCGCCCTCTCGTAAATCGAGGCAAGGTCAGTGTACATGTAGCCCGGATAGCCGCGCCTGCCGGGCACTTCCTCTCGCGCGCTTGCAACCTCGCGCAATGCCTCGCAATAGTTTGTCATGTCCGTGATGATGACGAGAATGTGCATGTCCTTCTCATACGCCAGATACTCGGCAGTCGTGAGTGCAAGCCTCGGCGTAATGAGCCTCTCGACAGACGGGTCATCCGCCAAGTTCAGGAAAAGCACAGCCCTCTCCAGCGCTCCTGTCCTCTCAAAGTCGCGCATGAAGAAAAGCGCCTCCTCATTCGTAATGCCCACAGCAGCGAACACCACTGCAAAATTCTCGCCAGACTTCAATGTCTTTGCCTGCCTTGCAATCTGCACTGCAATATTGTTGTGCGGCAGTCCGCTTCCTGAGAAAATGGGCAGCTTCTGGCCTCGCACCAGCGTATTCAGGCCGTCAATGGTGGAAATGCCCGTCTGGATGAAGTCCTTTGGCTCTGCGCGCGAGTAGGGGTTGATGGCGCTGCCGTTGATGTCAATCCTCTCTTTCGAAATTATCCTAGGGCCGTCATCGCGCGGCTCGCCAAGGCCGTTGAACACGCGGCCGAGCATCTCATCGCTCACCGCAATCCTCATTGTCTCGCCGAGGAACCGGACCCTCGTAGCCTTTGTGTCAAGGCCCGCAGTTGTGCCGAAAATCTGCACGACTGCAATGCCCTTGCTCGTCTCGAGCACCTGCCCCTTTCTCTTCTCGCCGCTGGGCAGCGTAATCTCCACCATCTCATTATAGCCGATATTGTCCACGCCCTCCACGAAAAGCAGCGGGCCTGCGACGTCGGTCACAGTTTGGTATTCTTTCATCATAGTGTCCACCTCACGCAACCATCACTTTACTTTCAGCGCATCGAACTGCGCGTCCATCTCCTTCATCACAGCCTTTATCTTGTCAATGTCGCTCTCCTTCACTTCTTTCATGCGCGCAATCTTGTCCTTCACATTCAGCTCCAGCACGCGCTTGAGCTGCACTCCCAAATCCAGCGCACCGTGCGCCCTTTCATCGAACCTCATTATTGTCTTCAGCATCAGATACTGCTTCTGGAAAGAGGTATAGGTGTCAACCTCGTGGTATGCGCTCTGCTGCAAAAAGTCCTCGCGTATCATCTTGGCAGAATTCAGCACAAGCTGCTCCTTCTCAGGCAGCGCATCAGGCCCCACAAGCTGCACGATTTCCTGCAACTCCGCCTCTTTCTGCAGCAAGGCCATTGCCGCCCTGCGCAACTCAGGCCACTCTGCCGAGATATTGTTGACATACCAGTTCTTCAAATTGTCAGTGTAGAGCGAATAGCTCCTGAGCCAGTGAATAGCAGGGAAGTGCCTTCTCTGCGCCAGGCTTGCATCCAGCGCCAGGAACACCTTTGTCACCCTCAGCGTGTTCTGCGAAACAGGTTCGCTGATGTCACCGCCGGGCGGGGACACTGCACCAATGATAGTCACAGAGCCATTCCTCTTCTTGTCAGTGCCAAGGCACTGCACGCGGCCGGCCCTTTCATAAAACTCAGCCAGCCTCCTTGCCAAATAGGCAGGGTAGCCCTCCTCGCCAGGCATCTCCTCCAGCCTTCCTCCGATTTCACGCATAGCCTCAGCCCACCTGCTTGTGGAGTCGGCCATCAAGGAAACGTCGTACCCCATGTCCCTGTAATACTCCCCAATAGTGATGCCCGTGTAAATGCTCGCCTCACGCGCAGCAACAGGCATGTTCGACGTGTTCGCAATGAGCACTGTGCGCTCCATCAAAGGCTTCTTAGTGCGCGGGTCCTCAAGCTTCGGGAACTCATTCAGCACCTCAGTCATCTCATTTCCTCTTTCACCGCAGCCAATGTAAACCACAATCTGCGTGTCGCTCCACTTTGCGAGCTGCTGCTGCGTCACTGTCTTGCCAGAGCCGAATGGCCCGGGAATGCATGCAGCGCCTCCTTTTGCAATGGGAAAGAACGTGTCCACAATGCGCTGCCCTGTCACCAGCGGTATGTTCGGGTCGAACTTCTGCGAGTAAGGCCGCGGCTTGCGCACATACCACGTCTGCATCATCGGGTATTCCTTCCCGCCAATCTTCACAATGGGCTCGACAATAGTGAACTTGCCCTTCTCAATCCTCTCAATTGCGCCTTCTGCCTGCGCCATTATCCTGTGCTCAATTGTGCTAGTCTCCTGTACAGTTCCAATAATATCGCCAACCTTTACCTTGTCGCCCTTCTTTGCAGTTGGCACGAACTCCCACTTCTTCTTCCTGTCCAGCGGCACTGTTTTCACGCCTCTCTTGATGAAACTGCCGCTCTCCTTCTCCAGCAGCTCCAAAGGCCTCTGAATTCCATCGTAAATCGAAGTGAGCAGGCCAGGGCCAAGCTCAACTGAAAGCGACTCGCCAGTGCCCTCAACAGGCTCGCCAGGCGCAATGCCCGAAGTGTCCTCATACACCTGGATTGTTGCAGTGTCTCCCGACAGGCGGATAATCTCGCCCGACAGCTGCTCCTTTCCAATTTTCACCACTTCATACATCAGCGAGCCTCTCATGCCCTCTGCAACCACGACAGGGCCCGAAATTTTCATCAATGTTCCCATGCTATCAACCTCTCGAACATTTTTTCGTCAATCCTTAGCGAACATCACTGCTTTTTCATGAGGTCAAAGCCCAGCGCCCTCTTCACAAGCTCGCGCAAGGACTCTGCCTGGCTCATCGGCCCGCTCATGCTCGGCACTGCGACCACTATTGGCTTTGCCGCAGCCTCAATTTTCTTCTTCAGCCTCCAGTCAATCTCTTCCATCAGCTTCTCAGTCACAATTATCACGCCCGCACTGCTGCTTCCCATGAGCTCCGCAAGCTTCTGCTCAGCCTCGGCACCCTCGAGCGTGTAATGCTCTGCCACGCCCGCGAGCCTGAACCCATTTACGAGCGTTCGTTCGCCC
>JBAZVU010000107.1:0-2311 GCA_041660725.1 Candidatus Micrarchaeia archaeon
TCTTCTGGACACAAGGCATTTGTGGCTGAGGTCGCAGAGATTGACTGCAATCATGAAGGCGCGGGATTCGACTGTGCGCTATTTGCGGGAGTTCTTCTTCTCAAAGGAGTTCATGGAGTTTGCGCCGCCTATTATCACGAAAGCAGGATGTGAAGGAGGGTCTACGCTCTTTCCAATCAAATATTTTGATGATGAGGCGTATTTGACGCAGAGCGGGCAGCTGTATGCCGAGGTTTTCATCTACACTTACCCATTGGTGTTCATTCTCGCGCCGTCATTCAGGATGGAGCCGAGCAGGACTGTGAAGCACCTTGCTGAGTACTGGCATTTGGAGCCTGAGATGGCGTGGTATGACCAGAAGATGAACGAGAAGCTGCAGGAGGAGATGCTGGAGTTCGTGTGCCAGAAGATGGCTAAGGAGCACGCTGATTTGCTTGAAATAGTGGGCACGAGGAAGCCTGAGGAGCTGAAGAAAGTGAAGGGGCCTTTCCCGCAGATGACTTACGAGGATGCTGTTGATGCTGTGCGCAAGAAGGGAATGAAGTTCGAGGCTGGAGATGATTTTGGCGCTGATGAGGAGCAGGTGCTTACTGCTGGCTTGGAAAAGCCGCTTTTCATAACGCACTTCCCGCTCAAGCTCAAGTCATTCTACATGAGGGAGGACCCTGATGACAAGGGCAAGGCGCTGGCTGCTGATTTGCTTGCGCCGCAGGGCCATGGCGAGCTTATTGGCAGCAGCGAGAGAATTTGGGAGCTGGATGAGCTGCTGAAGAGGATGAAGCAGGAGAAGATGGATGTGAAAGACTACCAGTGGTATATTGATTTGAGGAAATACGGCAGTGTTCCGCACTCCGGCTTTGGCTTGGGTGTTGAGAGGCTGGTGAAGTGGGTGCTGAACCTTGACCATATCAGGGACACTATTCCGTTCCCCCGCGTGATTAACAGGGTTTATCCGTAAGAGGGTGTTTTGCGAATGAATGTCAAGCCCGCGCTTGTAAAGGCAAGGCTGCTCGAGATTGAAGGCGGGAAAATACGTGCTAATTTTGCAGGGAAAAAGGAAATTGCAGAGCTTCTGGGGAGAAAATACATTTCGAGGAAAGGCGCGGGCTTCTCCCTTACTGAGAAGGGGCGCAAAGCTGTAAAAATTGTGATGACTGGCGGGGTGTTTGACATCATACACCTAGGGCACGTGCAGACACTGGAGAATGCGCGCAAGATGGGCGATGCGCTTGTGGTTGTTGTTGCACATGATGCCACTGTGAGGAGGCAGAAGGGAAGAAAGGCGCTGCACTCGGCGCAGGAGAGGGCGGCGCTCCTTCAGGCGCTGAGGTGCGTGGATTTGGCTCTTGTAGGGCACCCGAAGGACAGGGAGGTTACAGTAAGGCGGGTGAGGCCGGATATTGTTGTTTTCGGGTATGACCAGAAGCACGACATGAAGCTTAAGGCCAAGGTAATGAGGCTCAGGACCAGGCTGAAGGGCAGGGCATTCAAGACTTCGAGGCTCATAGACGATATGTAAGTGAGGGTGAGCATCCGCTTTCCGCAAGGCGGAAAGGGGCCCATTTCTCGCAGAGCGAGAAATCGGGAGGGAGGCGGCTTGCCGTGCCTCCTTTGCCGGGAGACAATAACATTTAAATCTCTTTATAAACTATAACTGAAAAACTGATTTTACGAGGGAGATGGGGCGATTTGCATGGAAATTGAAGCGTCCGTAGCCGCACTTAAGGAAGCCGAAAGAAAGGCTGCTGAGATGGAGAGCGATGCCGAGAAGAGAAATGGGGAGAGGCTGAAGGAAACAAGGCAGCAGGCAGCTAATGTGGTGGACAGGGCTGGAAAGGAGGCTGCGGGCCTCAAGGACAGGATGCTTGCTGACGAGAGAAAGGGCATTGAGGCTGAAGTGGGGGAAATTGCCTCAAAGTCAAGGAAGAATGCCGATGCAGTCAGGAAGGTAAAGGTGCCCGCAGGCGCTGCAAGGAAGATTGCAGAGGGCGTTTTCAAGGATTTGGTTTGAAGACGCGGGAGTGAAATATGTTTAGCGCAGCCGAGATGCAGAAGATTCGCGTGACAGGGCTCAGGTCAGACCTTGAGCAGGTAATCGGGGCGCTGCACGAGATGGGTGAAGTTGAGTTCAGGAAGGTCGGGGAAGGCTATTTTGAGCCAGATGTGCCATTGGAGCATTTTGCAGAGATTAGCGAGCAGCTTGTGCGCATGAGGGGCATTGAGGCTGCGATGAAGCCCCAGAAGCCCGAAGTGCAGGAAGTCGGGGGCTGGCGCGAGGTTGTGGAAGAGTGCCAAATCATGATGATAGACG
>JBAZVU010000107.1:2321-3911 GCA_041660725.1 Candidatus Micrarchaeia archaeon
CTGCGCAGGATTGCTGAGGGCAGGGAGGAAGTGAAGAGGCGCCAGAATGAGCTGAAGGCGAAGATGGGCGTGCTGAGGCAGGTTGCGCCCCTTGATGTTGATTTTTCCGCGCTTAGGAGCCCGAGCTTGTGCGTTGTTGCAGGAGTTGTAGAGGCTGCGAAAGCAGGGAAGATGATGAAACTTCTTGAAGGCACTAAGGCTAGTTTTGAGGAGAAGAGGGCTGAAAGCAGCAAGGGGCGCATTGCAGTTGTGGTGGTTGCGGACAAGGCGCATGAGGCTGCTGTGCGCGAGGCGCTGCTGAAGGCAGGCCTCATGGAGCTTTCGCTTGAGGGCATTGAAGGAAATCCAAGAGAGGCGCTGGAGCTTGCTGCAAAGGAGATGAACGAGTGCGCAGTGAAGCTGGCGAGGTTTGAAGAGGAGCTCAGCAGGCTTTCCAAGGATAATTGGGCGCGCGTTGCGGCGCTGAGGGAGGCTCTTGAGATTGAGGAGGAGAGGTGCACTGCAACTCAGAAGTTCGGCAGGAGCGCAAAGATGTTTGCTTTTGAAGGATGGATTGTGCAGGCGCGTTTTGAGGGCGTGAAGGCAGAGCTGGAAAGGATTGCTGGCAATAGGGTGCTGGTGCAGAAGGCCGCAATGCCGCAGGTTGATGAGCATGGGCACGGCGCACATGGAGCGGTTAGGGAGAAGGCGCCAACGCTACTCCAGAACCCCAAGCCATTGGAGCCTTTTGAGAATTTGGTGAAGTTCATTTCCCTGCCTGCGAGCGATGAGATTGACCCGACCATGATATTTGCAATTACGTTCCCAATGATGTACGGGATGATTGTGGGAGATGTTGGCTATGGAATCATGTCGTTCTTCATTGCGTGGCTCATGCTGAAGAAGTTGGGCAGCAAGGGGCTGCTGGGCACTGTTGCAAAAACTTGGATGCTGGCTGCTATTCCTGCCATCATATTCGGAGTGATATTTGATGAGTACTTTGGATTTTCGCACGCGCATTTGCTGGGGCTGCCTGAGGGGCAGGCAATGTATACGGGCCTGCACCGCCTTTCAGACACCACGCTGCTGATGGTGCTAGTGATTTTCGTGGGCGCAGCGCAGGTGATGCTCGGCTTTGCCTTGGGCGCATGGAATGCAATGAAGCACGGGCACAAGAAGCACGCGCTTGCAAAGCTCGGCTGGATTGGCGTGGAGCTCGGAGGCATTGTGCTGGTGATGAGCATGCTGTTCAACATGTTCCCTGCTGATGTGGGGCTGGCTGCAGGAGTGCTGCTGGGCCTTTCGCTTATTCCGATTGTGATGGCAGAGGGGCCGCTGGGGCTGATGGAAATTACAAGCCTTTCGGGCAATATCTTGTCCTACGCCCGTATCATGGCTGTTGGAATTGCAGGCGTGGTGGTGGCTGAGGAGATTCTGAATAAGATGCTGGTGCCGGACCCGAACCAGGGGCTCATATTCTTCATAGTGCTTCCGCTTTTCATTTTGTTCCACATGATGAACCTTCTGCTCGCGATGTTCGAGTCGCTCGTGCAAGGCGCCAGGCTGAACCTTGTGGAGTTCTTCTCGAAGTTCTACAGCGGGGGCGGCGTG
>JBAZVU010000108.1:0-3884 GCA_041660725.1 Candidatus Micrarchaeia archaeon
CACTATGATGCAGTGAGCGCCTCGCGCGGCTGCCTCTATGCCTGCACTTTCTGCTCTGTCAATACTGTCTTCAGGGGCAAGATGATTGGCAGGCGCAGTGCCGAGAGCATTGCCAACGAGCTGCAGCTGCTTGCTGACAACTACGGGGTGCGGCATGTGTTCTTCACTGACGAGATATTCACAGTGGACAGGCGCTGGACTGAGCAGGTGTGCGATGCGCTGATAGAAAGGGGGCTGGGCAGGCGCATAAGCTGGCACTGCCAGAGCCGGGTGAGCGATTTTGTGGGCGATGTCAATGACAAGGCGGCAGAAGAAAAGGCACGGGCGCTGCTTTCTAAGATGGAGCAGGCAGGCTGCTGCATGATTGCATTTGGCATAGAGAGCATCAGCGAGGCGGACTTGAAGGGCATAAACAAAGTGCTGCGCGTGGAGCAGGCCAGGAAGGCATTTGAGCTCATCAATGACACCAGCATCTTCTCGTGCGCGCTCATGATGTTCGGCGCGCCTTTCGGGGGGCAGTCAGGGCCTGCCGCGGATGTGGTAAGAAAGCATGCAGAAGTGCTCTGGCTTGTTGACAGGGTACGATTTGCAATTTACACGCTGCTGCCAGGCACAGTGGACTGGCTCAGGTTCAAGCACAGCCTCAGCGAGGCTGCAATCAGGCGCGATGAAAGCAATGCACCTGTTGGCTACAACTGGACGCTGTTCGACACTGACCACGAGACCTTGAAGGGCCAGGAAGGTGCACGGGAGCTGATGGAGGCAATTTACGCGGCAGTCTACGGCAGCAAGAAGTGGCAGGAGCGCGTGGAGCGAAAGTGCGCGCTGCACCCTGAGCTTGAGGATGCCCTGTCCCACTGGTGCAAGGTGACTGCGAAGCACATTGCAGGGGAGCACGGGACTCCGAGGCACATGCAGGTTGCGAAAAATGGAAATGGAGGTAATGCAAATGGACGAAAGATATGCTGACAGCGGAGTGAAATACGCTCTTGACGGGCACAGGCCGAGCGAAGAGGCCATCCTGCGCGCGTGGAAGTGCCGTTTCATATGCGAGTATTATGGCTTCAAAAAGCTCACCGGTGACGGCGGCGAAATCCTGCGCTATGCAGGAGTGCTGCCGGATGGTGCAATCAAGAAAACGCTGCTCAAGGCTTATGAAGCTGTGCGCAAGCTGGATGATGCGCGGCTGGCGAAGCTTGTGAAGAATGATGCATCAAAAGGATGGCTCCTGACTCTTGCACTCATGCTCACAGGCAAATGCCAGGAGGACTGCAAGATATGCTACACCAACAGGAAGGCGCACCCGGACGAGCTCACATGGGACGAGCACAGGCAGATACTTGACCAGGCGCGCAAGGCAGGAGCAAAAATAATATACACTGCGGGCATGGGCGAGCCCACCCTGGACCCAAGCTTCCTGAAAATCTGCGAGTATGCGAAGAAGCACAGCATGACCTTCCTGTTCTTCACGAATGGACTTGTTTTCTCTGACGAGAAAACTGCCCAGCGCACTTTTGGCATGAGCTGCCGCGAGCTTGCAGAGAAGCTCAAGGACTACCCAATAAACATGTACTTTTCCTTCTGGGACACTGACCCGAAGGTGCTGGCAGAAATGGGTCGCATAAATATGGCGCGCCTGCTTGAAACTGATGTAGTTGATTATGCCTACCCTGGCGGCAACATACGCATTCCCAAAGGGCTTGCAATGCTGCTTGAAGTGATGCCCGAAGGCAAAATGGGCCTGCAATTCACAATAGCAAAGCAGAACCAGGCAAATGCAACTGAGAAGATACTGCCTTTCATCAGGTGGGCTCGCAAGCCTGTTGCAGAAGGAGGCCTGGGGCTGGGCGTTTACCTGGAGCCACTCATACACTCGGGCAAGAACAGGGGCGTGCTTTCCAATGACGCTGAGCCGCAATACCTTGCGAGAGTGCAGAAGGACGAGTGGGTGCGCGACGGGAAATGGTGCAGCGAGGACAAGAACCCCACGAAGCTGACAATCAACACTCTCGGCTATTTGCAGCCGGGCCTGGCAATAAATCCCCTTGAGGCAACGTGCTTCATGCGCGTGTTCCTGAATGCAATCTCGCCTGAAGCAGAAAGCCAGGAGGACTTCCTGAGGCGCCTGAATGTGCGCGAGGGCGGGAAGAAGGGCGGAAAAATAAGGAGCCTGTTCAACATGCGCTTCCTTGACCTGCAGGTGCTCACGCTGTTCGCTGCAATAGGGCACCAGAAGGAGAAGGTGTGCGTGTGCGAGATGATTCCGAGAATGGTGGCGCCGCACATGGGCTTGCAAAAGCAGACTGCAGGCAAAAGGGCTACTCCAGCGTTACACTCTTAACGACTTGTGGGCATGCTACCCTCTATTCTTTTTTGTTTTATGCTTTGCAAATCCGTAAATCGTAATGAGTCCTGAACATGTCGAAATAAGCAGCAATAACGTTCTCCATGCATCTATTACAGAACTTACGGTATTATTCCAGTCTTTAAACTGCTCAAATTCGACTCTACTCATTATCTCAATCTTTTTTCCTGGAGTGTCAAACTCATACGATCTCCCCCTCTCGCTGCGAATACCGCTAACCCATATCCTCTTAGTTTTTTGAGCCCCTGCAGAGGAATCTATTTCAACTATTCGTTCTTCATCGAGTTTAATGGGTATTACTGAGGATTCAACATGTAATAAAAGCGTGTTATTTTCCACTTTACAATCGCTTGATTGGCTGTCATAGATCTTTATTTTCACACTAATATTTTCATCTTCAAGATAAACCCAGGGATATTCCGTAACACTTGGCGTTGGATCTGCAATCATGATGATTGGTTGGCAACCCCAAAAAGACGTAAAGGACTGCAGTGGCGCTCCCGGACTAATTCCATTCATAATATACAGCATCGCCGTCATGATAGAAATAATCAAAAATACCGGCCAATTTTTTTCAGCGTTAAGTGTGAACTTTATCATTATTCCACCGTAACGCTTTTCGCCAAATTCCTCGGCTTGTCTGGGTCAAACCCTCTCTCTAAACATGAGTAGTATGCAAGCAGCTGGAGCGGGATAATGTAAATCAGGGGCGCCAGCTCCTCGCTAACTTTCGGCATCTTCACCTGCCAGTGCGCCTCCTCCAGTATCTTTGAAGAGTCGCTCAGCGCCATTATTCTCCCGCCGCGCGCCTTGCACTCCTTGATGTTGCCGAACATCTTGTGCTGCATCTCATTGCCATCAGGCGCTATTGCTATGACTGGCACGCCGTCTGCTATGAGGCTGAGAGGCCCATGCTTCAGCTCGCCAGCAGGGTATGCTTCTGCATGCACATAGGCTATCTCTTTCAGCTTGAGCGCGCCCTCCATTGCAATGGGCGCAGCCAACCCACGGCCAATGAAGAAGTAGTCATTGTTCGCGCGCAGCTCATGCGCAATTGCCTTCATGCGCGAGGAAAGCGCAAGAGTTTCCTTCACTATTTTCGTCACGCCGTTTGAAATCGTCTTCTTGCCTGCTGATGCCAGCGCAAGATTAGTCAGAATTGCAACTTGCGAGGTGAATGTCTTGGTGGCTACCACTCCCACTTCAGGCCCAGCTCCGATGTAAATATTGGCATCTGCACCTCTTGCCAAGGAGCTGCCTACAACATTTGTAATTGCAAGAACTTTTGCGCCCTTTGCACGCGCATGCTTGACAGCAAGCATGGTGTCAAGAGTCTCGCCTGACTGGCTGATTGCAATCACAAGCGCGCCCTTGCCAACTATTGCGCCTTCCTTGTACTCGGATGCAACCCATGCCTCGCAGCTTCTTCCAGCCTGCCTTGCAAGCAAATGCCTGAACACAAGGCCTGCGTGGTAGGAGGTGCCGCAGCCTATTACTTGCAGAACTTTTGCCTCCTTTA
>JBAZVU010000109.1:0-3805 GCA_041660725.1 Candidatus Micrarchaeia archaeon
TGCGCGCGCGCAAAAACTTCTGACTGAGGGCGATGAGTTTGAGGCTGATGCTGCAGCCGCCACTGCTGCCGGCCCCATTCTGCAGGCGCATTACAATGCGCTCCAGAAATACCGCGATGCCAACTTCAGCCTCTCTGAGCCCGCACTCTTTGCAGAGCGCAAGCTGCAGCAGGCCAAAAGCAGCACGCAAGAGCTGGAAACTGCAATAGCTGATGCAAACAAGGACGGCATCAGCACTGACTACGAGAAAAGCCAGCTCAACCTCCTGGAAGCCCAGCTCACAATAAGCAAGCTGAACAATACAGAGCTCTACGCAAACATGGCGGAAACAGCCGACACGCTCACCTCCTCGCTTTTCGAAAAGGCGCGCTTGCAATACTCTTCCCTCGAAGCAGAGCGCAACTCCCTTGCATCAGACTTCAATGCAATGCTCGATGAAATGCCGCCTGCGCTTGACATGCACTATTCCACTTTCCTCTCCATTGACTCCAAATACTTTGAAGGCGGAAAGCTCACTCCCGCATCCATGGGCAATCTCAAATCAATCCAGTCATCCTTCTCAACCATCCGCACAGCAATCAACTCGCAGAAAAAGCAGTTCATAGTGGACAAGCTGCCCAAGCTCTACTCCCTCACTGCCACTTCTGAAGGCACGCCCACCCTTGACCAGCCCACCACCTTTACAATAGACCTCATACTGCCAAACAGCATGCCCCTTGCAGTTGAGGGCAGGACAACAGTCGACATACCCTTCCCCTACGAAGTTTCCGAAGCAGACATCACTTTCAAATCCAGCAACATACTGGGCCTGGCGCGCTCTGGCAAAACGCTCACAATACTCATGAGCTCCATACCTGCAAACAGCATTACGCGCATCTCCTTCCGCAAGGCCTTCAAGCCGGCTGAAACCGACTCAGCCTCTGAAAAGGTTCTCTCGCTCAGCCCCTCGCTCCTGCGCAAGGAAGCAACAGTGCGCTTCACTGCTTCCTCGCAGCTCACCACCCTGCGCGCTCTTCTCCCCCTTCCCTCCTCAGCAGCTCCCGCCCTGCTCTCAGCGAAAATTGATGCGCAGCCAGCAAATGCCAGGCTCACCACAAGCAGCAACTCACCAGCAGCAGAAGTGACAATGCAAGGCATCTCAGAAGGCCCGCACGAATTGAAGCTCTACTATGAAGTGCAGAACCCGTACAGCATCACGCAGGCAAACAGGCAGGTAAAGAATACAGGAGGCACGAATGCATCCATCTCCTTTGACCTGATAGTTACATCCAACAGCGGGCAGCTCGAGGATGTGCCCATCTATTTCGTGGAGCAAGGCGCTGCAAATGCCAAATACTCCTCAGTAGTCGGCGCCTCATCAGCCCCGCTCTCGCTGAAAATCGAGCCCTCTGCGGGCGGAACTGCATTCAGCTGGAAAGCGCCTCTGCTGAGGCAGGGCGAGCCCCTCACTTACAGCGTGCAATATTCGGTTACGGACATCTCTGCCTATGTCGAAAGCATACTTCCGGCATCTTCCGCTGATGCCTCCTCCTTGCAGGAAAAATTCTCAACTGAGCTCGACTCTTTCGAGCGGGAGCAGGCCGGCTGCACGAGCGCAGCATCCTCTCTCCGCAAAATGGGCGCGCTGGCAGAAGCCGAGTCAATTTTCAGCCCCCTCAACTCCGCCTCATCCCTGAAGGAGTCCGCAATGCTGCTTGCCAACAGCAACAAATACTCGGAGGCTCTTGCAACAATTGCAGCAGCGCGCGCCACTCTCAGCTCTCTCCCTTTTGCCAAGCTCTTCAGCACAATGCGCTCGCGCCTCTTTGAAGGCGTGCAAAGCGCAAAAGCAGATGCACTGAAGCTCAGCGAGCTTGGCGATGCGAATGAAACAATCGCAATGCTCAACAGTGCAGATGCAGCCCTCTCCTCCTCATCTGCAAGCGCCTCATCCTCAGACTGGGCTGGCGCCTTCAGCAGCATCGGCGCTGCAAACAGCTCCTTTGCCACTTCTCTCTCCTCGCTCGAAGCAGCAGAGCGCGGCCAAATCGAAAGATTCAGCTCAGGCTATGCGGCCTACCTCGCGCGCAAGCAGAACACATCAGCCAGCCTCTCCAAGCTCACAACTGCTCTCACTTACACAGTAGGCAATGCGGAAGTGAAAAAAGCGAGCCTGGCATTGCCCATGGACATCGAGAAGCTGAAGAGCTCCATCTCCTCCGATGAAAAGTCTCTTGATGCAGTTTCAAAAAAGCTCGATGCATCAAAGCCCTCAACAGCAATAGCAAATGCGCGCGAGCTCCAGCAGGCGCAAGCCTCCCTTGCCTCGCTTCTCGAGTCGGAGCGGCAAATCTCATCCACTTACTTCTCAGCAGAGCGCAAGGCCAACCTCTCATATGAGAATGCGCGCCTCATGCTGGCGCAGCTTGTTGAGCTCGCGCCGCGCAATGACAAGCAGCTGGCTGATGAGCAGAGCTCGCTTTCCTCGCTGCTTGCGGACTCGCGCTCATCCCTTGATGCTGGCAGGCTTCTGGACTCCATCTCGCTCTCGCAGCATGTGCAGCAGCGCGTGCTCAAGGCCCTTGAGCGCCTTCCCTCCGGCCCTGCGCAGCAGCCTGCGTTCGCGCTCACCACCGACGTCCTCATAATAGTGCTCTCACTGGCATTCATAGCGGGCCTCGTCTTCCTCTTTGCGCGCCGAAGGCCTTCAGCGCCAGCTGCAATGCGCAAGCTGCCCTCAGCAGGGGCTGAAAGCGAGTTTGAATTGTAAAAAACACAGAATTAGGAGAAAACAAAAGGCAACAGAACGCTCAGGACTTAGTCCTCCTCTTCCTCGTCAAAGTCCTCGTCGTCCCACTCGTCCTCGTCTTCGTCCTCTTCCTCTTCGTCAAACCTGAACTGATCCATCATTTTTCTCACCGTTTGCCCGTCTGTCGGGATTGCTACTAGCTTGCGGCATTAGGTATAAAAGCTTATGGTGCACTTCCGCCCGCGATGGAACCTTCTCTAAACAGCCCTTACCCCTTTGCAACGCCCATCGGCACGAGCCTGGCAACAGCGCGCGCAAGGCCTGCCTCCTGCACGCTGCCAACAACATCATCAACATTCTTGTAAGCCCCAGGCGCTTCCTCTGAAACAAGGCCGCCCTCGCTGGCCCTGAGCACAATGCCCTTGTCAGCCAGCCCCTTCTTCACGCTGTCGCCAGGATACTCACGAACAGCCTGCGAGCGGCTCATCACCCTGCCGCTGCCATGGCATGCTGAGCCAAAGCTCTGCTTCTCAGCCTCAGTAGTGCCCACTAATACATAGGATGCAGTGCCCATGCTTCCGGGTATCAGCACTGGCTGGCCAGTTGCACGGTATGCCTGCGGAATTTCCTGCCGCCCAGGCCCAAAAGCCCGTGTAGCCCCTTTGCGGTGCACACACACCTTCTGCCTCTTCCCGCCAACATCATGCTCCTCGAACTTCGCGATGTTGTGGCACACGTCGTAAACAAGCCTCATGCCAAGCTCTTCCGCGCTCCTTTTGAAAACCTGCTCATATGTCTCGCGCACCCAGTGCGTCATGACCTGCCTGTTTGCAAAAGCGTAATTCACAGCGCACCGCATCGCGCCCAAATACCTGTCAGCCTCAGGCGTGTTGAGCGGCACGCATGCCAGCTCCCTGTCAGGCAAATTCAAATTGTACTTCCTTGCAGCAGGCAGCATTTCCCTCAGCGAATCATCGCACACCTGGTGCCCGAAGCCGCGCGAGCCGCAGTGCAGCATCAGCACAGCCTGCCCTTCAAAGAGGCCGAAAGCCTTCGCAGTCGCAGGCTCTGCGAAGG
>JBAZVU010000110.1:0-1679 GCA_041660725.1 Candidatus Micrarchaeia archaeon
GACTTTCCGAGGGTGTTTAGAGCGTTGGGAGCGAAGCTGCCGCTGGGCGTGGGGCAGATTGGCAAGAGCTTTAGGAATGAGATTGCGCCGAGGCAGGCCTTGATGAGGCTGCGGGAGTTTACGCAGCTGGAGCTGGAGTATTTCTTCAATCCTGCTGAGGCAGGCCATGCGCACTTTGCTGAAGTGAAGGGAAAGAGGGTGCGGGTGATGAGTGCTGAGAGCCAGATGAAAGGCGGGAGAGAAGTGAAGGAGTATTCGTGCAGCGAGCTGGTGGAGAAGAAGATTGTGCCAAATGAGATTGTTGCCTATTTCATGCTGAGGACAGGGGAGTTTTACGAGGCTGTTGGCTTGAGAAGGGAGAAGTTCTGGTTCAGGCAGCTGCTGCCTAATGAGATGCCCCACTATTCGAAGGGAAATTATGATGTGGAGGCTGAGACAAGCTATGGCGTTGTGGAGCTCATGGGGCTTGCTTACAGGACTGATTTTGACTTGGCCGGGCATGCGAAGATGAGCTCGCAGGATTTGTCTGTGCATCTTGAGGGTGTTGGAAGGGTGGTGCCGCATGTTGTGGAGCCTTCTTTTGGCGTGGACAGGCTGTTCTGGGCCTTGATGGAGCAGAGCTATAGAAAAGGCGGGGGAGCTGAGAAAAGGGATTGGGCGTGGTTTGACTTCCCGCCTATTGTGGCGCCTTTTGATGCGTGTATCTATCCTCTGATGAAGAAGGAGGGGCTGGATGAGAAGGCTTTTGCTATTGCAAGAGAGTTGAGGCATGAAGGGATGAGTGTCTACTATGATGAGTCAGGGAGCATTGGGAAGAGGTATGCAAGGGCTGATGAGATTGGAGTGCCCTATTGCGTAACTGTTGACTATGATAGTTTGAAGAATGGAGATGTGACTATTCGCTATCGCAATGATGGGAAGCAGGAGAGGGTGCCGATTAAGGGCTTGAGAGAGAGGGTGAGGCAGCTTATTCTGGATGGAAGAACGAGCGTGTGAGTGCTTCCGTCGAAATGGTTAAATTAGTTCTTTGCGCAAGAAGATTGTGGGCAGGAGATTGCGGGCTAGTTGTATACTTCTTGTTTTGCTAATGCTCCCGTTGTCTGTTGCGCAGTTCCTTCTTCCGCCGAGCCTGCCCGAGGGAAGTGGGGAGCAGGTTGTCCTGGACGTGATAGATGCGCAGACGCGCGAGGCTATTGTGAATGCCACGCTGGTATTGGAAGTGGGGGAAGGGGGCGCGAAGAAAAGCTACATGCTCTATACGGGCGAGGAGGGAAAGGTGTCGCTCGTGATGCCTGCTGAAAATGTTGCGGTTGTGGGCAAGATAAATGACCCTGCGAGCGAGGGGAGCGATTATGTTTCTTACAGCATGGAGCTGCAGGGCGCGGGAGGCGAGCTGCTCATGTGGCCTTCGGGCAGCGTGAGGGGAGTGGTGAGGGCTGCAAGCGGCGAGCTGGTGCCGGATGCAACTGTTGGGGCTTCGTGCGCAAGCGATTATGGAGAGAAGAGCGCGAGGAGCGATGAGGCCGGCGCATTCCAGCTGCAGTATTTGCCTGTTGGCAATTGCAAGATTACGGCTGCGAAAGATGCTGCTGTAGGGTCGGCCAGCGTGGTTGTGGAGAAGGGCAGGATGGGAAGCGCATCGCTCCAGCTCGGCGAGAAAGTGCTGGCGCAGGGAAGCA
>JBAZVU010000110.1:1689-3700 GCA_041660725.1 Candidatus Micrarchaeia archaeon
AATGCGTGGCTGCTGGCTGGCATTGGGGCTGTTGTGATTTTGGCAGGCATTGCGGCTGTTGCGGTTCTGATGATGAGAGCGCGGAAGGAGAAGGAGGAGAAGCCGGCTGCCGTACATGAGGTGAAGAGAGAGGAGGAGGCGCGGGAAGTTGCGCCGCAGCAGGCATACGGCGAGATGCTGGTCACGCAGAGGATGCTGGATGTGATGAAGGCGCTGAATGAGAGGGAGAGGAGCGTGGTGGAATTCCTGCTGAGAAGCAACGGGAAGGCCAGGCAGTCGAAGATTGCGTTCGCGCTCGTGATGCCCAAGACTTCGCTGCTGCGAGCGCTCTATTCATTGGAGCACCGGAATATAGTGGTTTCTGAAAAAGCCGGCAGGAGAAAGGAAATCGCGCTTTCGGGCTGGTTCGTGACTGGAAAGGAGAAAAGGACCTGAATTAGGGCTTTTTTTGGCTTGAAAAGGAAGATGGACCGTCAGTTTGCCCTGCCTGGTCCGCCAAAAGTATATGTGCTGGTACCGGCAAGAGATTGGCGTGCAGTGGCAAGGCATTGCACGAAAAAGCTTGGAGTTTTTGTTTACAAAAAATAAACCGCGCGCTTTTGTGGAAGCGCGAGGGAAAGGGTGGTGAGAAAATGCAGAAAAATATTTGGGTGTTTCTGGCATTGGCGCTGTTCGCGGGCTTTGCTTCCGCAGCAGGGGAAAGCATACTTGTATTGGCCCCTAGCGGCAGCTTTGACACCCTGCTGCCCGGCTATCAGCTCACGTATGTGAGCGGCGCATCTGATTATTCCACCCTGCAGTTCGGCAATTATGATATGGTTGTATTTGCCGAGTATCGCACGATAAATTCTGCTGAAGAGCAGGCTATTGAGGCGTATGTGAATTCTGGCAAGCCAGTTGTGCTGACAGGAAGCGTGCCGTCGTGCTTTGTAAGGGCTGCAGGGTGCCCGTATGGAGCGCCAACTGTCAATCTTACTGAGGGAGTGGACATTACGCCCTGGTTTGGGGCGGGCGTGCTGACGCACGCAAGCGGCACTGCTTATGCGTCTGAGGCAAATGCATTTGGCTCGGGCATTGCGTCCGGCGCCAGGCTGGCTGTTGGCTCTGGCAGCGGCTACAGCCACATATTGAATCTCGCCCCTGCGTCGCACGCAGTCGGGACATGGGATGACAGCTCGGTGTTCGCGTTCTATAATGGGAAGGTGTATTACCAGTCTGATGTTGACAATGGCAATGAGCCGAATTCCAAGAAGCTGTTCCAGTGGGCTGTTGGATGGCTGCTGAATACGAAGAAGATACTGGTTGTGGACCAGCAGGGCACAATGGACAGCTTGCTGGCTGGCTATCGCGTGAATTATGCTTCGGGAGTTGCTGACTATTCAACATTGCAGTTCAGCAGCTATGATTTGGTGGTGTTCAATGAGTACCACCAGCTAAGCGCTTCCGAGGAGCAGGCCATTCAGAATTACCTGAGCTCAAAACCCATAATCACTACTGCGGGCGTGCCTTCGTGCTTTGCGCAGAATTACGGCTCGGGCTCATGCGCCTATTCGCTCACTGCGGGAGTTGACATATCGCCGTGGTTCGGCGCGACGCAGTATGCGAATACTGCGGGGAGCGCATACACTGTTGTGAACAATGCTTTTGGTTCGGGCATAGGCAACAATAGCGCAGTGATGACCGGTTCCGGCGGGGGCTCGGCTGCAATTTCTACGAGCAGCCTGCTGCACGGCTCGCAGGTGATTGCGAAGTGGCAGGATGGGAAGGTTTTCGCATTCGGCACTGGCAGGGCGTATTACCAGGCGGGCTACAATAATGCAAACGGGCCTGCGCTTTTCAAGGCAGCTGCAGCATGGCTGATGGCAGGCAACCAGATGTGGGACGAGGGAGTGCCAGCAAAGAAGATACTGGTGCTTGCGCCGCAAGGCTCGATGGGCAGCCTGCTGGAAGGGTACAATGTTACATATGTTTCAGGCGCGTCCAATTATGCCACGCTCCAGTTCAGCAACTA
>JBAZVU010000111.1:0-3674 GCA_041660725.1 Candidatus Micrarchaeia archaeon
TACGCAAGATGCGGCAGGCATGATGAGGCGCTGGAGCTTTACGCCAAGGCCGGGAGGATGAACGGCGAGGCGCTGTGGGAGAAGGCGATGCTCCTGCATGGCCTTGGAAGAAACGAGGAGGCGTTGGACGAGCTCGGCAAGGTGCCGAGGAATTCCAGGTATGAAGTCCAGGCCGCGCTGGCAATGATAGGCATATGCGACGTGATGGGAGAGGAGGAGAAGGCATTGGCGGCAATTCAGAGGGCCGGCTCGCTCCTGCAGAAGCTGAAGAGTCAGGGAATTAAGATCGACGTGCACATTGATGACTTGGGCAGAAAAGATTAGGGCCTTGCAGCCGGCTCCGCTAGGGTTCGTGAAATAAAACTGTAAAAAAGAAACTGAGCTCAGCGCACTTAGGCGTTCTTGAGCGTTGCCTCGTAGGCGTAGCCGTCCTTTCCGAGGTAGTACATGCAGCCGCCCTTCTTCGAGATCTTCTCAGACCCCACCTTCTTCTTGGAGCCGCCTGTCTTGTGCTTCATTGGCGCGCGCCAAACGTACCCGTCTTTGCCGATGTAGTACAGGTAGCCGTCTTCGCGCGATATCTTCTCAGTTCCAACTTTCTTTCCCATTGTTGTCACCTCGTTGGGGGGCAGTAACATTACGATCCTGCCTCGCTATCGAACAGTTGCGCCTCCCCGTTTACTTACGGCGTAGTATCGGGGTAAATGCTTTTATATGTATCTCCGACGGAGCAACGACGGAAGATGCCAGGAGCAGGGGTGGTTTGGGGCGCAGGCCAGGGGAAAAGGGGAAAATTTAGACAGAAGCGTGCGATACTTTTATTAAGCGGGGCAGCGTATTAGTATCCTGAGTTTCTTGTTTTCTGGTGTGTTTTTCAGGCGTAGCGTGCTAGCTTTAAATGCATTGCGCACTCCAATAGGAGAGGGTTCGTGTGAAAGGCGCACTGGTTTTGAAAGACGGCACTGTTTATACGGGCGAGGGCTTCGGAGCGCCGGCCATTTCTGTTGGCGAGCTTGTTTTCTCAACTGCAATGACGGGCTATCAAGAGGGCTTGACTGACCCCAGCTATGCTGGCCAGATTCTCATGCCAACTTACCCGCTTATTGGAAATTATGGAGTGAATGCGGATGATTTTGAGAGCTCGAGAATTTGGGCGCGCGGCTTTGTTGTGCGCGAGAGGTGCAAGGAGTACGGGCATGAGAAGGCGCGCGAGAGCATTGACGAGTTCTTGAAGAGGTTCGGGGTGCCGGGCATTTCGGGCGTGGACACGAGGGCAATTGTGAGGAAGATCAGGAGCGCGGGCGTGATGCCCGCATGCATTGCTGCTTACGAGGGGGAAGTGGACTTCAATGACTTGCTGGAGAGGGCGAGGGCATTGGACTATTCATCGATTGATTTTGTTAAGGAAGTGAGCGAAAAGCAGACGAAAGTTTACGGAGAGGTGAAGAGGGGAAAGGTTGTGCTCATTGACGGGGGCGCGAAGATGGGTATTGTAAGGGACTTGAATGCACTTGGAGTGCAGGTTGTTGTTGTGAATTGCGAGGCTGATTATGAGGAGATAATGGGGCACGAGCCTGATGGCTTGATGGTTTCAAATGGGCCTGGGGATCCTGAGAGGCTGGGCTACATGGCTTCGACGCTCAGGAAGTTCATTGGCAGGATGCCGGTGTTTGGAGTGTGCCTCGGCATACAGGTGCTGGCGCATGCTGTTGGCGGGAAAACTTACAAGCTGAAGTTTGGGCATAGGGGGGCGAATCATCCGGTGAAGGATTTGGAAACTGGAATGGTAAGGATTACGACGCAGAATCATGGCTTTGCAGTTGATGCGAAGTCGCTGCCCAAGGAGTATGTTGTGACTCATGTGAATGGGAATGATGGCACTGTGGAGGGAATGAGGCACAAGGAGCTGCCTGTTTTCGCAGTGCAGTATCATCCTGAGGCCAATCCTGGGCCACGGGATTCGGTGTATTTGTTCGAGAAGTTTGTGAAAATGTTGAAGTGAAAGGGGCATGCCCCTTCCGAGGTGGTGCGAATGGCGAAAACGAAAATGGATTTGCTTGCAGTGAAGGGCATGGGCGCCAAGGAAATGGGCGAGGTGCTCAAGCTAGCCGAAGGCATGAAGAAAAGCAGGAAGCCCTTGCTGGCTGGCAAGACGCTGGCAATGATTTTCGAAAGGCCCAGCACGAGGACGAGGGTGTCTTTCGAGGTGGCAATGGCGCAGCTTGGAGGCCACTCGATTTACCTGGATTTGGGAAGCAGCCAGCTTGGAAGAGGGGAAAGCATGGGCGACACGGCAAGGGCGCTGAGCCAGTATGCTGATGCGATAATGGCAAGAGTTTACAAGCACGCTGAGATTGAGGAGCTGGCGAAGAATGCAAGCGTGCCTGTGATTAACGGAATGAGCGACAGGGAGCACCCGTGCCAGGCTCTTGGAGATGTGCTTACATTGAAGGAGCATGGCAGGAAGATGCTTGCTATTGTTGGCGACCCGCAGACGAGCATTGCTAATTCGCTGCTAGTTGCGTGCCCAAAGGCAGGCATAAAAGTGAGAGTGGTGTGCCCGAAAGGGTATGGGCCGAATGCAGAGTATTTGAAAGAGGCTGAGCGAGAGGGAGGGAAAGTGGAAGTTGTGCATGATGTTGAGAGGGGCGTGGCTGGCGCTGATGCGCTGTATGTTGCAGCATGGAAGCCCGGCACTGAAGAGGAGGCTGGCGAGAGGTCGCGCGAGTTCCTGCCATTCCAGGTAAATGCAGCAGTGCTGGCAAAAGCAGGAAAGGGATGCATTGTGCTGCACCCGCTGCCTGCAAAGAGAGGGGCCGAGATTACGAGCGACGTGATGGATGGGAAGAGCAGCGTTGTGTGGGAGCAGGCTGCGAACAGGCTGCATGTGCAGAAGGCGATATTGGTAAGGCTCATGGGCGAGTAGGCGCAGGGGCGAAAAGGGGAGTTTGCATGCCGAAAAGACACGACATAAAGAAAGTGCTGGTAATAGGCAGCGGGCCTATTGTTATTGGCCAGGCTGCGGAGTTTGACTATTCAGGAGCGCAGGCATGCAAATCACTGAGGGAGGAAGGCGTGAAGGTTGTACTGGTGAATTCAAATCCAGCTACCATTCAGACTGACACTGACATTGCTGATGTTGTCTATATTGAGCCTTTGCAGCCTGAGTTTTTGGAGAAGATTATTGCAAAGGAGAAGCCGCAGGGCATTATTGGAACAATGGGCGGGCAGACGGGCTTGAATTTGACTGTGAAGCTGCAGGAGCTGGGCATTCTGAAGAAGCATAATGTGGAAGTGCTGGGGACAGGGGCGCATGCTATTGAGGTTGCTGAGGACAGGAAGAAGTTTTCGGATTTGCTCGTGAAGATTGGAGAGCCCATTTTGCCGAGTTTGGCTGCTGTTAACTTTGAGCAGGCGCACAAGTTTGCGCTTGAGCATGAGTATCCGCTGATATTGAGGCCTGCCTATACTTTGGGCGGGACGGGAGGAGGAATTGCGCATGACAGGGCGGAGCTGGAGAGGCTGATGAAGCTCGGCCTGTCGCTGAGCCCCATCAATCAAGTCCTGGTTGAGAAGAGCGTGATTGGGTGGGCTGAAATTGAGTATGAAGTGATGAGGGATGCGCATGACAATTGCATCACTATTTGCAACATGGAGAATGTGGACCCGATGGG
>JBAZVU010000112.1:0-3647 GCA_041660725.1 Candidatus Micrarchaeia archaeon
CTTTGCAAACGAGGCAAAGCCTATTTTTGAAAAGCGAATCATGCCAACATAGCGGGATGTGGCGCGGGAAATGTCGCGCGTGGGGGTGCCGAGCTCAGTTATGCGGCTGTTCTCATCAAAGGCCATGCTTTCCACGTCATCCTCCCATTTTGGGCCAAGGCGCGCCTTCCAGTAAGCCTGCCAGCCATCATCAACCAAAACCCCTACCTCACCCTTGAAGCTTGCCATCATCTTTGCCAGCTTTACTTCGTACAGTATGTCAGCATAGCACACGAGCACGCCGTCTTTCGAGGCTTCTGCGAACTTGCGCGACTGCATGAGCGTGGCTACCATATTGGTTGTTTCATATTCTGGATTCTGAAAGTAGGCGATGTTTGTGAGGCTTATTTTCTCTGCCATGTAGCCCCTGACAATTGCTATTTCGCTGATGCCTGCTTTTCTGAGGGCTGCAACCTGCCTTTCGATGAGCGTTTTCCCGGCAAGCGCAAGCATGCACTTGGGCAGGTCTTTTGTGTATTTGCCCAGCCGCGTGCCCTGCCCTGCTGCCAGTATGATGGCCCTCAAATTATCGCCTTTATGGACTTGGACGCGCAGTTCAGCTCCACGTTCCTGCATCCTTTCACGAAGTTGAAGAGAGTTGGCCCGCAGCCTATTGCAGCTGGCAGCTTGAATTCTGCAGCGCGTATTGTCATGTGCGAGGCAGCGCCGCCGAACTCAGTGATGAGGCCTGCAATGCCGTGGCTGAAAAGCCAGTCATAGCCAGGGTCTGCATTCTCAATGAGCACTATCTTGCCCTTCAGGCTCGCGGGCTTGGCAAGCGCTGAATTCACGTAAGCCACCTCGGCTGTCACAGTCTTCTGGGTGACGTAGTTGGGCATCATGTGCGTTGAAGTGAAGTATTCGACGCTCCTGTCCAGGAAGATGAGGGGCGGGAAGGTGAATTGCTTCATCAGCTCGTACTTGCGCCGGTTGCTCCCTATTTTTGCCTTCAGCGCATCTATGAAATCGTGCGTGAAGGAGGAGTGCGAGAACTCCAGCACGTCGTCCATTGTGAGGAAGGCGGCATCCTCGCGGGAGATTCCGTGCTTCGAGAAATACTCGTGCATGTAGGGGAGCATGAGGCTCAGGTTCTTTGTGAATTCCAGCTTGCACTCCTCGCGCGCCATTGTTGACTTGCGCACGAAAGAGAGGAGCTGCCCTGCATGGATGGAAAAGCCGTGCCTCTTGAGCTCCGCGTCTATCTTGCGCTTTGTGGAGTCGCTGAGGTCGTATGCTTTTGCCTCGCGCACTGGCTCGACAAAATTCTTGAGGTCTATGTACTGGCCAAATGCCTCGGCATAGGTGCGCGAGCAGAGGTCGTAGGTGCCCGGCCTCAAATGGCCGTAGGATTCCATGAATGCGGCCTTCGTAATCTTGCCGCGCTTGAGCTCTGCAAGCTCGTCGAGGAAGTCAGTTGCAACTGTCTTGATGGATGCGAAAAAGCGGTCGTACTCGTCCTGCGTGATTATTTTCTTGCGCAGCAGCGAGCGCATCATGTTGGCGCTTATGAAGCCGAATCGCGCGAGCTTGCTGAAGGGAAGCGTGCCGTAGAGCTTGCAGTCATGGCCAAGCTGCGCTATTTTTGCGAGCACGGGGATGTCTGACTGGAGCAGCTTCTCGCGCCTTGCGCGCAGCTCTCCAGTGAGCTGCATTTCAGCATCAATCGAGGTTACGCGCTCTGCAAGTATGTCGTCAGTAAGGGTGAAGAGGCTGCGTTTCATCTCCGATATTTCAGCTTTCGTGAAGCCCTCCGCAGCCATCTCCTTCTCGATTTCATCATAGTCAAGTATATAGCAGGTGTAGGCGACCTTGAACTCCACCTTGTCGTGGTAGTCCTGGTAGCGCCTGAGCTTGCGCAAATAGAAGTTGACCAGTTTTTCTGCAGTAGGCTTGGAAACTGTGGCGGGCAGGAAGGTGTTGAAGCTCATGCGTATATCCACATAGGGCTTGCCTGCGAGCGACACTATGCCGGGCTGGTAGCCAATGTCCCTGTACCCGACTTCCTTGCGCGCCTGCGGCCAGACAGTGTCGGTGATGAGGTGCCTGTAGAGCGAGAAGGCAAGGGGCTTTGGGTCAACGCCTATGATTTCAGCAGGATTCCAGTCAGGCATTATGCCGTAGGCAACATTGGAGCCTGCAAGGTTCGGGAAGGGCCTGTTGTTCGATACTATGAATTGCTTCACGTGCTCCAGCGTGTCCTTGAACGCCTTTTCATTGCACGCCTGCTGCTCCTTCACTGCTATTGGCCGCACCTGCAGGGTGTGGAGCTTGTCTCTCGCCATTACGAACTCAATGTCCAGCGCATCATGGCCAGTTGCTTTCTCGATTTCACGCGCGCCGGCTATTACTTGGGCCATGAGCTTGTCCGAAGGCACGCGGCTGAAGAGCTTGCAGTAGGTGAATATTTTCTGCGGCCCGCCTGCGCCGGAAGTGATGATGTCGGTGCGGCCGCTCTTGTCATCGTAGTTCACGAGATAGTAGGGCGCGCCGCTTTCCAAATCGCGCGTGAAAATCACGCCGCTCATTTGCACGCCCTGCACCTGCTCCTGCACGAGCACCTGGTTGCGCTGATTATTCTCGCCCTTGCTGCTGTAGCTTGCAATTACAGAGTCAACTGCCTTGGCTATTGCGGCTTCTGATTTTGCATCAACATCCAGCATGCTATGGAAGTAGCCGGCCAGGGAGGCCTTGTGCGAGTCCTCATTGAGCGCGCTGCTCCTGACTGCGACGAGGGAGTGGAAATGTGATTGTATCTGTTCAACCACCTTCTTCCTGTCTTTTTTCCATTCGCCAACTGTGAAGTGCATGAAGGGCGGGATGCTGGAGTGCTTCAGTTTTGGCGCAAGCTGCTCAAGAGTGCCTGCCTTTGTCGAGAATTTGAATTGCGGCATTGGTTTGAGAATGCGGGAATGAAGCTTAAATCGGTTATGGGCATGCGGGCTGCTAGCAGGGAGAGCTTGGCGGGTTTGGGCATCCGGGCAGAAGGAGCTTCGTTGCGGCAGTTTTTACTTGCACGTCACGTAAAGCCAGCACATCCTGCTGTAGAGGAAGAGCTCCTGGGCCATGATGCCGCAGTGTATTCCCCATTTCATGAGCGTGCGGATTGCAGGGATGCCGAAGAAGAAGTCAAAGGTGCGCAGCATCAGGCGGTTGGCAGGCCCGAGGAAGCGGGTTGAGTGCAGGCCGAGGAACTGCGCGAAAAGCGTGCGGTAGTCAAGGGGTTTCTGCTTGCGTCCTTCCACTTTTCCCGAATAGCCAGGATAGTTGAACTCTGCCATGAGGCCGCCTAGGAAGAACTGGATGTAGGCAAGCTCAAATGGCGTGAGCCCTTTTTTCCAGTCATCGCTCACAAAGCGCGGGTCCGGGCTGTTCGAGGTGATGGCCCTAGTCGAGAGCGAGCCGGCCTTGTTCGTGCCATCCCAGGGCTTGTAGAAATACGAGGCAGTGTTGATGCTTGCATCCTCCTTTACCTGCGCGAACTTGCACAGCTTCTTCTTGACTGATGGATAGTGCTGGTGCAGGTCCTCGTGCCTTATCACAAGGATGTCCCCTGGCTTGAATAGCCTGCGGTAAAGGCGCATCAGGAGCGGGACAGTGAAGAGGAAGCG
>JBAZVU010000113.1:0-3636 GCA_041660725.1 Candidatus Micrarchaeia archaeon
TGCTTCCTGCTGCAAGGAATGCGCCGCATATGCCTGCAAGCGTGTCGCCAGTGCCTCCGCAAGTCATGCCCGCATTTCCTGTCCTGCTGAGCGCAGTCTCCTTTCCATCGGAAATCACGTCGACAGCGCCCTTGAGCAGCACTGTGCCGTTGACAATTTTCGCGGCCCCTGCAACCTGCCTGCACCTTTCCTTCAAATTCTCGCGCATTGCCTCGCCGGCCATTCTCTTGAACTCAACAACATGCGGGGTGTAGAGCGCGCCAGCTTTTGTCACGCGCCCCAGGCAGTCCGCGTCAATCACAAGCGGCTTCTTCCACCTTTCAGTCATGCGCGCTGCAACGTCGAGCGCCTCAGCCTCCTTGCTCAATCCATTGCCTATTACAAGAGCGTCAGTCTTCTTTGCCAGCTGCTCGAAAAGCTCGAATGCGCCTCCATTCAGCGAGTGGCCTGCATAGCCCCACACTATGAAGTCAGGAGAATAGGATGCAACAACAGGAGCAATCTTGTCAGGCACCAGCAAATAGGCCAAATCAGCGCCGGCCCTCAGCGCCGCCTTTGCAACAAGCGCGGGCGAGCCGTAATATTTCCAGCTCCCGCCGACGATGAGAACCCTGCCGTTCTGCCCCTTGTGCGACTCGGGCCTGCGCTTAATTAGCATCTTTCTTATGTCGGATTGCTTAAGCTCGATTGGTTTTACCAACAGATCACTTATTTCAGCAAAACTCCGTTCACAGTGCCGTCCTGGCCAGGCCTGTTGGTGACCTTCACCTTGCCGAGCTCAGTGTCTATTACGGCGCCCTTGGTGATGATATTCTGGCGCGCGTAGTGCCTGTTGTCCGCAGTCTCGAGCACTGTCCTTATCTTCGCCTTCTTCACGCCCGAGCCAGTTGCAACATTCACGAACGCAGCATACTTCATCTTAGACTTGAGCGTGCCTCCGCGGCCGCGCGCAACGTCCACTTCCTGCTTCTCGCCCACCTTTGTGGCAGTGAACTCGCCGCCGACGTGCGCCAGCTTCTTGTCAGAAGACTTCCGCCTTCTGCCTCCTGTTCCGCCCATTTTCCTTATGCTTCTCCCGTGATAAACGCGCATCTCATAACCTCCATCCTAGTGGTATTGCACTTCTTAGGGCAGGCAAGTCTAATAAAGGTTACCTTGACAGCCGCCTGCTTTGCTCGTCGTAAAAAGGCACTACATCTTCCTGCCGTACCTCACATACAGCACTGCGCCCAGGGCCCCGAAGAGCGGGAAGAGCACGAGGCGCGAGATGAACAGGAACAGGGTGAAGAAAATGTCCGGGTTGCTGCTGCTCACGCCCATTGCATTCAGCGCAAGCCCTGTAACCCACGAGGTCTTGCCCCCTGCAGCCTCAATTATCGCATCGCCTGCAAAGACATTGGACACAAAGCTCACTATCAGCGAGACAATTGCAGCTGCCACGCCTGTAATTGCGCCGACCTTTGCCGCATCCTCAGGCGCAAGAGTGCTCCTTATCGGGCTCTCAGCGAGAAGCAGGAAAGTTGCGAGGAAGCCGCCCAGCAGCCATGCAGGAAGGCACAAATTCAGCACAGGTATGCCCATTATCACGCCCATTGCAATGCCGCCTGCAACTGCCGGCGTAATCATCTCAGCCCTTGTGGGCCTTATTGTAGGAAGAAGCTGCTGCCTTGGCTGGGCCTGCTGCACTGGCGCTGCAGCGCGCTGGGCCTGCATCTGCTCATAGGCAGCCTGCTGCTGGTATGCGCGCTGCTGCTCTGCAAGCTTCTCAGGCGAGGGCAGGGAGAAGAACGAGTCCTTGTCCTCCCTCTGCACAGTCGGAGGCGCCTGCTGGGGAATCATGGGAGGCACATAGGGCATCTGCTGGGGAAGTGGCGCAAGGGGCTGCTGCTTTTGCTGCCCTCCCCTGCGCCTTGGCTCAATCCCCTTGCTCTGCATCTCAATGGCAGAATCAATTGTGAATACGCATTCAGAGGGCACGCCTTCGGGCTTGTCAGCGCTCACGCTCGCCCAATCCCCTTTCTCAGGATTCCAAATAGCCCACTTGAAGCCTATGTTTTTCGCTCCTTTAAGGTCAACTGCCATTCGACAACCTTGCAAACATCAGATACTGGTCGCTATCTCATCTGAGGGGCGGTTAATAAACCTTACCCTCTGCCTTTGATTTTTTTGCTGACGTATGGCCCATCATCAGCATAGCCGAATTTCCTGTAATACTCCCTTGCCCCGACGCCGCTGATGATGAGCAGCTTGCTCATTCCAAACTCCCCGCGTGCTATCTTCTCAGCCTCGGACAGCAGCTGCGCGCCCAGCCCCCTGTCCTGTATCCTCCTCGCGCCCTCGTTGGCAACCGCGCTTTCGCCTATTGGCATTGCCTGGCCGTAAACGTGCAGCTCGCGCACGAGCGCAGTTTCAGGCGTGATTTCAGGCCTGTGCGGCCCATGTGGAATGCGCAGCCTTATGAAGCCCGCGAGCGCATCCCCCTCTTTCTCCTCATAGGAAATGAAAATTTCCTTTCCCCTGCTGGCTTTGTAGTCAATGCGCCTCAGTTCAAGTTCTTTTTTGCTTATTTTTTTCCCGAGCAGGCCCATCTCGCGGCACCTTATGCACCTGCACCTCAGGCCAAGCTCCCTCATCCTCGCCTCCACAAGCTGCCGCAAATTTCCTGCCTTCACTCCGGCGGCAATGAGCTGCGCAGGAATGTCGCGCTGCATGCGCATCACGCGGCAGTAGGGCATGATGTACTTGCTTGCCTTTGCAATCACGTCAGCAGCCTTCTCCGCGCCATAAGGCTCGAACTCGCCCCTTTTCCACTGCTGGTAAAGCCCAGTGCCCTCAAGCACAAGGCACGGGTATATCTTGAGCATGTCGGGCCTGAATTTCTCGTCTGAGAAAAGCCTCCTGAACATCGCCACGTCCTTCTTCTCGTCGCTCCACAGGCCGGGCATCATGTGGTAGCCCACCTTCAGCGCAGAATCCTTCAGCACTCTCGTAGCATGCACCACGTCCGCAACAGTGTGCTCGCGGTGCACCTTCTTGTAAACAGCATCGCTCAATGTCTGCACGCCCAGCTCCACCCTCGTTGCGCCCATTGCCAGCAGCTCATCAACATTCTTCTCGCGCGCCCAATCGGGACGGGTTTCGAATGTTATGCCAACTGCCCGCACTGGGGCGGTTTCATTTTTCTTCAGCGCCTCAACAAGAGTCCTGCTTTTTTCCCCGCCATTCATTGCATCCAGGCATCCTTTCATGAACTTCTGCTGGTATGCAGCAGGCTGCCAGTTGAAAGTGCCGCCCATCACAATGAGCTCGCACTTGTCCACGTCGTGCCCGATCTGCCTCAGCGAGTCCAGCCTCGCGGAAACCTGCGCATAGGCGTCAAATGCATTCTGCCTTCCGCGCAGGGAAGCAGGCTCGTAGCCAGTATAGCTCTGCGCAGCATTCTGGCCGCGCGGGCAGTAAGTGCACCTTCCATGCGGGCAGTCGCTGAGAGTCATCACTGCAATTGGCGCAAGGCCCGAGAGAGTCCTGACTTTCCTGAGGCGCAGGAGCCGCATTATCTTTTCCGTCCTCCTGCCCCTCGGTATCTTCTCCAGTATCTCTGAACTTTTCAGCACGTGAGCCAGGCTGAATTTCTCC
>JBAZVU010000114.1:0-3597 GCA_041660725.1 Candidatus Micrarchaeia archaeon
GGCCTTGTGATTGCAGCATCTGCGCCGTTCGTGGTGTACACGTTCGCGAACTTCTTCACGAACTCGCCGATGACTGGCGACTACACGAACACTTGCTAGAAGCACTCTGTTTCTTTTTTCCGTTTATTTTTACTGCAAATAGCGCGAGCGCTAGAAAATTGGCTGAGTGCAGGAAAGCGGGAAAAATAGTTAGGCGTCTTTCTTGCGCGCCAGGGCTTCCTTGCGCTCCATCTTCTTCTTTATCATCTTCAGCGTGAAGAAGCTCTCGCGCTCCATTTCGTCAAGCCTGAATGAGATGTACTTGGCCTGCGAGGTGAGGCGCGGAAGCATCACGTATTCAAGCGCGTTGACCCTGCGCTTGGTCTTCTCGATTTCACGGATGAGCTTCTTGAGGGCGTTTTCAGTCTCTGCAAGCTTCAAAACCATGTCCAGGGCGCTTTCAAAGTGCTCCGCAGCTTCATCGATTTTGGCGCTCGTGCCCACGACAGAATAGCCGCGCTCAGGCAGGCCCTTGCGCACGTCCACGCTTTCCATGGCAGGTATTTTCACGCCCATGATGTTGCGCACTTCTATTGCTACTGCAGGTGCCTTCTTGACCGCCAGCGTGGCGCCCTCGACCTCGAATGCGCCGTCGTATGCCTCTGCTTTTGCGAGCGCGCCGTAGGCTAGTGCCATTTTTGAGTTCAGCTCGCTCCTCAAATCTTTTGCCTTTTCCATTATCTTGAAAAATTCGAGGACAAGCGCATCCCTCTTCTGCTTCAGGAGCTTGTGGCCCTTTCTCGCCAGCTTGATGCGCTGGCGCGCAAGTATGAGCTCCATTCTTGTTGGATTAGCCTGTTCAGCCAAAGGAACACACCCTCTGACGCTCAGTTATTGGCATTCGCTTTCACGCGCATGAAAAAGCGGCCTGGCAGCTTCAGCATTGCGCGCCTGAAGGACTCGTTGGCAAGTGCCATGTCCTTCTTGTTTATCAGAAGCCTGAATATGCTCTGGTCGTCCGCAACGCGCGCTGCAATGTCCATGGCCCGTCCGTAGGCCTTCCTCATGCCCTTCTGCATGCGGTCTGCACCCGCGCCTGCAATCATCTTGTTCTCCCTTATCACATTGTGCGGGTAGACGAGCACGCGGAGGAAATAGTTGTTGATGGCGTTCTTCTCCAAATACTTGTTGGCTGCCTGTCGCGCGCTCTCGAGAGAGTTGTCGCGCACCTGCACGCCGCCGAGAGACACCAGGTCTATCTGGGTGTCGAACTTGCCCTTCATGTTGCCCATGTTGAAAACGTTTAGCGAATTGTGCGGCATTGCCTTGACAAAGCTCTTCCTTGGCGTCTTGCGCGAGAAGCGCGACCATGCCTGCTTGTTAACAACCCTGCTGCACCTTGCTGGCCTCAAACCCATGTTATTCACCCTACTAGTGTAGAATCATACTCAGAGATGACCTTTAGAGAGTTGAACATTTAAAAACAATTCTAGCCCGTTTCCGCCCATTTCGCGTATTTTGGCGTTGCTTTTTCCTCATGCCAGAGTATGGCAGGAACGTCGTAGGGGTGGAGCGCGAGGATGCGCGTTTCTGCCCTCTTGAGCTTGCTTTTGGCGCACTTGCCCACCATCGCCCATTCCTTGTGCTCAACCAGCTTGCCCTTCCATCGGTAGATAGAGGTTACGGGGAAGAGGTTGGCGCAGGCTATTAGGCGCTCAGTCACAAGAGCTTTCGCTATTTTCCGTGCAGACTTCTCGTCGGGAAATGTGACGTATAAAGAAAACATTCAGCCACCATTTGCAAGCGAGCGCAGCGAGCACTCACCTCTGGGGTTTTGAAAGGGGCTTCAGCCCCTTCAATGGGCCCGCCCGGGATCGAACCGGGAGTCTTCACCGATCAGAAACCTGCGGTTTCCGATACCTTCCCTCGGAACCGCCGACTTTGTCAGGGTGACGTCTTACCATTCGACCACAGGCCCGAAAAGGAACCTACGGTTCCTTTTCATAACCTCCCTTACTATTGCATCGAGCACAGCGAGCAATATTCGGGGTGTTGAGAGGGGCGCGGCCCCTCCAATGGACTCGGCGGGATTTTCGGAATTTCTTTTCCGTGAACGCTTTTCTTTGGAAAAGAAAAGGGTTCGAACCCGCAGTCTCCTGCATGCCATGCAGGCGCGATGCCGTTTCGCTACGAGCCCTGCTGGAGGTATTGGCTCCGTCCATGTTTATTAACGTTGGGCAGACAGGCGGGCTCCCTCAAATAGAGGGCGCGAGGAAGACGATGTTGTCGCCCCTTACCAGCATTGTGCCTATCTTGCGCTTGACTTCCCCGTTCTCGAGCTGCTCAGCGCCCTCGAGCACCAGGTTCATGTGAACGTCATAGGAAGCCATCTTGCCGCGCAGCTCCACGCCTCCCTTCAGCCTCAGAAGCACTGAGTTGTCCAGCGCTGAGTTCAACACGTCAAATGGTCTTTTTTCTGCCATATATCCCACCTCGGAAAAAACGATAGCGTATGGAGGGAGAAAAGTATTTAAATACCCTATCGTAAAGTGCAAACGAAAGGTGATCGTATGGTTAAGTTCGCTATTGCTAAGCAGCTGACAGGCAAGAGGCTCATCACAAACGACGGTGAGGAGATAGGAAAGCTCATTGACGTCTATGTTTCCGAGAGCAGCGGGAAGATTGAGTCCATCATAATTGAACCCAATCCCGACAACCAGACGGCGCGCAGGCTGAAGCGCGAGGGCGGCGTTGTGACAATACCGTACGCGAGCGTGCTTGCGGTCGCGGACCACATTGTCGTCGACAAGAAGGGCATTTAGATTTTCAGGATGGCGCAGGAATGCGCTCATTTTTATTAACTCCTACTGCGAGGTCTAGCCATGCTTGTTGCAGGCGCTGACGAGGCTGGCAGGGGGTGCGTGCTGGGCCCGCTAGTGATTGCAGTAGCCGTGGCAAAGGAGGAGGCTGCCGCAGGGCTGAAGGCAGCAGGGGTAAAGGATTCCAAGCTGCTGAGCGCAAGCGCACGGGAAAGGCTGGCCCTGCTCGTGAGGAAGGAGTGCGGGGTGCTTGTTGAGAAGATTACTGCAGAGGAGCTGAATGTGCTGATGAAGAAGAAGGTTTCGCTGAATGAGATTGAGGCTATGCGCATAGCGAGGATGCTGGCGAAATTGGGAGAGGATGTGAAGGCTGTTTATGTTGACTCGCCTGACACTGACCCCAAGCGCTTTGAGAAGCGCATACGCAAGTACCATGATGCGCCTTTTGCAATTGTGAGCGAGCACAAGGCTGATTTCAGGTACCCGATTGTCGGCGCTGCGTCAATAGTGGCGAAAGTCGAGCGGGATGCTGAAATTGAGCGCATCAAGAAGATAGTGGGCTATGATTTCAACAGCGGGTATTCGAGCGATGAAGTGACCATCGAGTACCTGAAGAAGAATTTGCACAACCCGAAGCTCAGGCCTTACATCAGAATGGAGTGGAAGACTGTTGTGAACATGAAGCAGAGGAAAATCAGCGAGTTCGGAGAGGAGAAGTAGGCTTCAGCGCTATTCCTACGATTATGTCATTGCCGTTGGTGCCAGTTGGGCCTGTTATGATTTCATCTTCTAGTTTAGA
>JBAZVU010000115.1:0-3563 GCA_041660725.1 Candidatus Micrarchaeia archaeon
CAAGAAGGCCGGCTTTTCAACAGGCAGAGGAGATGAGGGCGGCTTTGTGAATCCCTTCAAGAACGTGAGGCAGGCTGTTGAGCTCGTGCTGAAGGCAATTGAAGAGGCAGGCTACACTGCAGGCAGGCACGTGTTCCTTGCCTTTGACGGCGCGTTCTCCGAGATATTTGGGAAGGAGTTGCATGAGGAGGAGGCGGACCCGAAGGACAGGACATACCACCTTGAAGGCAGGAGGCAGACTGCTCTTGAAGTGGTTGCCTATTGGGAGAAGCTGGTGAGCGACTATCCTGCAATCATCTCCATAGAGGACGGCATGGGCGAGAGGGATGCAAAGGGCTGGAAGGCGCTGACTGAGAAGCTGGGCTGGAAGGTGCAGCTGGTGCTTGACGACTATGTGTGCACCAACCCCGGGCTGATTAAGGCAGCCATACGCGCGAGCATTGGAAATTCCTCTTTGATAAAGCTGAACCAGGTGGGCACTGTGACCGAGACCATTGAGGCAATGCAGATTACGCGCGATGCTGGAAGGTCGAATGTGCTTTCGCACCGCTCCGGCGAGGTTTCGGAGGAGGACTTCATCGGCCATCTGGCAGTGCACCCGCTGGTTGACCAGATAAAGGCAGGCTCCTCGGGAAGGAATGAAAACTACAATGCACTCTGGGTGATTGAGCAGGATTATGCGCAGATGCATGACGGCGTGCTGCCGCCTTACCGGGGCCTTGATGCATTCCCGCGCGCAGTGAGGGATGGGATAATGGCCAGAAGCAGAGGAGATGCGCCGCAGTCGAAAAGACAGGGCTGAAGGTAAGTGAATGGCTGCCAAGAAAATACGCATTGTAGCAGTTGGCAAGGTGAAGGAGGGCTATTTGCTCGAGGGCATTGCTGAGTATGCAAAGCGCCTTGCGCCTTTCTGCAAGCTGGAACTAGTGGAGCTGAAGGATGAAGGGCCTGCTAAGGAGGCGAAGAAGCTTGAGGCCTACCTTGGGCCGGGCGCGTATGTACTGGATGTTGGAGGGAAGCATTTGAGCTCAGAGGAGTTTGCGCTGCTGGTGAAAAAGCAGGAGGGCATGCTCACGTTCATCATAGGCGGCGCGGACGGAATAGATGAGGGGCTGAAGAAGCGTGCACCTATGATTTCGCTTTCTGAGATGACTTTCACGCATGAGATGTGCCGGCTCTTCCTGATGGAGCAGATTTACCGCTCATTCATGATAAACAGCAACAGGCAGTACCACAGATAGCTGCTGAGTTTCCTGAAAATTTCTTAAACGCCTGGGCCGGGGTTCGAACCCGGGTCAACGACGTGACAGGCCGCTATGCTAACCACTACACTACCCAGGCAAGAAACCTACGGTTTCTTGCAGACTTCCCTTGAAAGGAACCGAGGTTCCTTTCAGACCTCCTTTATTCGAAAAAAATAAATCCCGCCAGTGTGATTTGTTCGGAGCGTTTCTTTTGCCCGAGGGCTTTTCTTTCTAAGAAAAGCGCTCCCTTGAACACACAACCTGTCGGTTTCCACTTCCGCTCGCGCGGAGTGATGTTCCCGCCTAAGCGGGCTAACAAACTACAGCCGACCGCTCTGCCATTGAGCTATGGCGGGTTAAAATGCATCTCGACGTCCTCCTGTCACGAGGCGGATCGCAGCACTACTTACGCTCACAAGGCTTAAAAAAGGTGTCGCGCCAACGGGAAGTCATGGCCGAGGCAAAATACCTTCCCCTACTGCTTTTGCTCCTCAAAAAAGGGGCTCACGCAAGGCCAGTGAAAGACTCCACCGGCGGGCTGGCCTCGGAGCTGGGCGTGTCGCAGCAGAGCGTTTCAAGATGGATCATTGAGCTTGGGAAGGCTGGAAAAATAACGCGCTCGTCTGCGGGCATTGCACTTTCGCGCAAGACTGTCGAAGAGTTCAGGCGCATCCATGCTGTGCTCGCATCTGCATTCCAGCCATTGCACGCCCTGGCGCTGCGCGGCAAGCTTTTCACTGGCCTTGGAGAAGGGGGCTATTACATTTCAAAGCCAGCTTACAGCAAGCAGTTCAAGGGCAAGCTGGGCTTTGTGCCTTTTGCAGGCACGCTGAACATTAGGCTCAAGGATGCTGCTTCCCGCGCGCCTTTGGATTTGCAGCAGGGAATCAGGGTGGAGGGCTTCAGCGCAAGCGGAAGGTTTTACGGCGGGCTTACAGCTTACAAGGCAGTGATTAATGGCAAGGTGAGGGGCGCGCTTGTTGTGCCTGACAGAACGCACTATGGCAAGGATGTGCTGGAGCTCATTGCGCCTGTTGACCTGAGAAAAGGGCTGAAGCTGAAGGATGGGGATACTGTGGAAGTGCGGCTGGAATTTTAGCTATTTCTTTGCGAACAATTGCTCCACGTGCTTCCAGTTCACGACATTCCACCATGCTGAGAGGTAGTCTGCGCGCCTGTTCTGGTATTTGAGATAGTAGGCGTGCTCCCAGACGTCATTTGCGAGTATTGGTGTTTTGCCCTCGCTGAGAGGCGAGTCCTGGTTGGCTGTTGAGGTGATTTCCAGTTCCTTGCCATTGAGCACGAGCCAAACCCAGCCAGAGCCAAAGCGGCCCAGGCCTGCCTTGTTGAACTCTTCCTTGAACTTGTCAAATGAGCCCCACTTCTTGCTTATTTCGTCAGCGAGCGCGCCGCCGGGCGAGCCGCCTGCGTTAGGAGCCATGAACTTCCAGAAGAGCGCGTGGTTGTAGGCGCCGCCGCCGTGGTTTTTTACTGGCCCGCGGATGGCCTCTGGCACCTTGCTGATATTCTTGATGACATCTTCGAGCGCCATCTTGTCCCACTCAGTGCCTGCAACTGCCTTGTTGAAGTTGTCAACATAGGCCTGGTGGTGCTTGCTGTGGTGAATTGTCATTGTCTGGGCGTCTATGTACGGCTCCAGCGCATTGTAGGCATAGTCTAATTTCGGAAGTTCAAACATTCGCTCACCTCTTGGTTTACGCACTTATAATCAGGTTATAATTTTTAAGCCTTTGGGCTCAGGCGCCGGGCTCTTCGGCATCATCGCCGAATTTGTCGCCGTTCCCGACTTCCTTCATGCGCTCAGGCCCCTTCACCCGCTTTATTACGGCTGCAGCTGCCTTGGGCACGAATTTCTCCCATGCACTGCCCTGCTGCATTGCGCGCCTTATTTTTGTGCCGTCGCAGTTCGAGCGGTCGTGGAAAGGTATGTGCTCCACCTTCTTGCCGGCCTCCTTGAATAGGCGGTAGGTGAGGGCGTTGTTGGAGTAGACGATTTCATAGTCAGGCACTACGGAGTTCACGTGCGCAACCCAGAGGGCATTATTCTGTATGTCCGGCACTGAGAGAACCTGGCACTTGTCCCACAGCCCTGCTTCCCTGAGGCTTTCGGAAATCATTTCTATCCTTTCGCCGACTGTGAAGGGATTGGTCTTCTCATAGCAGAACTGCGAGCTGCCAACTAGGACTATGACATGGCCGCACTGCTTGAGCATGGAGCGCACTGCCTCAAGATGCCCATTATGGAAGGGCTGGAAGCGGCCGATGAAAAGGGCTTTCATGCTTTCACTTGTGCTCAAA
>JBAZVU010000116.1:0-3556 GCA_041660725.1 Candidatus Micrarchaeia archaeon
AATTGACGAGGTTACGGTGTAATTATGGCCCAGAAACTTATCGCAAAAGGAGCAGAAGCAGATGTGTTCAGCGGCGAGCTGCTGGGCATGCCTGCAGTTTTCAAGGTGAGGAAACCGAAGGCCTACCGCATAAACGAGATCGACAGGCCGCTGCGGGAGATGCGCACCAAGAAAGAGGCACGCCTTCTGCACCAGGCAAAGAGCTGCGGCGCGCTGTGCCCTGCTGTGCTGAGAGTTGGCGAGTTTGAGATTGCAATGGAGAGAATGAGCGGAAAGCTCATGCGCGAGGAGAAGAATGAAGGGAAGCTGGCAGGCATTGCAGGGAAGGCAGGCAAGCTGCTGGCGCAGATTCATGAGGCGAAAATAACGCACGGAGACTTCACGCCTGCCAACATCATGGTTGATGCTGGAAAGGTTGCTGTAATAGACTTTGGCCTGGGCGAGTTCGGCTCTGATGACGAGGAGAGGGCTACTGACATCCTGCTGATGAAGAAATCTGTGCCGAAGAAAGCATACTCTGCATTCCTTTCAGCCTACTGCAAGGCGCGCGGGCAGCCTAGCAAGCTCACGCTGGAGAGGCTTGATGAAATCGAGCTTCGCGGAAGGTATGTGGCGCGCGGAGCACTGGCGTAACCTACAATTCGCCAATCCTTCGCTTCACCATGCGCTTCAAGCGCTTCCTGCGCTTCTTTACCCACTTCCAGCGCATGCGTCCCTTCTTCTTCCATTTTCTTGGCCTTGCACCCATAATCAATACCCCTTACCTGAGCGCCCTTGTAGCATGTTCAATGCTGCTGGGCTTTATTGCAACCTGGATCTTGTCATTCTCCCTTCCGAGTATGTAGACGCACTCGACGTCCACGCCCGCATTGGAGAGCTTGCGCGCCACCTTGGCCATCTCGCCGGGCCTGTCTGGCAGGCTTACCACCAGTATGTCGCTCACTGACACGCGGAAGCCCAGCTTCTCGAGCGCCTTCTTTGACGTGGTCTCATCCTCTGTGACGAGCCTTATCACTCCGTAGTCTCCCTGTCCCTGCGCCGTAATTGCCTTGATGTTCACGCCGTTGTTTCCGAGCTCGGTGCAAACGTCAGCAAGGGCGCCAACCTTGTTTTCAGTTAGAATGGTCAGCTGTTTCATTCAAGTCACCCGCCGTAATAGAGCAGGCAATGCTTTTAAGCATATTTTTTGTCCGTCAATGCACGAATATTGGAAAAATAAAAAAGAGAAAGGGGCAGGCGGCCATCAGTAGCCGCCTGAACTGCCGCCAGCATAGACGCCCACGCCCCCAGAGCTGGAGGAGCCTGCTGAGCTGCCGGCATTGCCGCCAGCGGCACCAGTTATCAGGTTAACGCCGCCGTTTGCGCCTGCATTGGCATTTGCGTTGGCACTCACCGCAGGGCCGACCTGCATGGTCCGCTCCTCGGTCCAGTAGCTCACGCCGTCAACGACTACGTGCGCCCTGTAGTAGACTGTGCCGCTGAGCGAGGGAGTCATTGCAGCGCTGAACTCGCCCGGAATAGTGCCCGTGAGATATTCAGTTGAGTAGGCATAGGCAGCCACTGTTGGGTTGGAAGGCACTGAGGTGTAGCCGAAGTGCACTGAGGTGTGCGTGGTTTCAGTCCTCACTGGCGTTGCAATTGACCAGCGAACTGTCACGGGCTGGTTGGCCTCCACGCCAACGGGCATGGAAATCAGGCGTATGGAAACGCCCTCAGGGCTTCCGCCGCTGCTGCTTCCGCCAAGAATGCTGCCAAGGGATATCTCGCCGTTGGAGCCGATGTTTACCACAGCATCCGCAGGTATGCCCACGCCCACTGCCACATTTCCGTCAGCGCGCATGCCCACCTTCTGGTCCGAAGTCACTGAGCCGCCGCCCACGGTGACGCGGCCATTGCTTCCGGCCTGCACGTTTGCATTGGCTCTGGTTTCAAGCTTTACCACGGGCGCGAGAATATACTTGCCGTTGCCTGTGATGTGCAGGGACTCGTCGGCTGCGAAATCAGCGTTGGCAGTTGAGGTGGAGCCTTCCTGCACCTTCAGCTGCGTCTGTATCTGCAAGTGGCTGGAAGGCAGCACTGCGTCATGAGCCCCGCTGGCATCTGTGACCACTACGTTGGAAACGTCCATGCGTATCTGGTCGTAGGTGCCGTCAGGAACCTGCGCGTCAGCCAGCACCACGCTGCTTCCCTCGGCCTTCAGCTGCAGGAGGTCAATGCGCCTCGACTCCGAGGAAACAGTTGTCCATCCGCCAGCCGCGGCAGTGCTGTGAAGTTGCACGTTGTCAATTGTCATCTCAATCTTGCTCACTGCGCCCAGGTCAGCAGCTGCGTCCGACGCGACAACTACCACCCGTCCCTGGCTTGAGGCGCTCGCAGGCCCCTGCGTCTGCGCTGCGCAGCCAAGCAGGAGCATGCTGAACAGGAAGAAAGCCAGCAGCCTTGCATTTCCCTTGATGATATCCACATTCACCACCCCATTATTTTTTTTCAGATGCATCAGCTGCATTTGCCCTGCACATACGGCCTTTCGACAGCCTCGAAGAACATCGAGCATAATGAAGTAATATAACTATGTTATATAAATATATCGTTCCTGCCAGCGGCCCGCACAGCCGAATCAGGAAAGGCGCAGCCCGTGGCCTCGGGATGGAAAAAATAAAACGCCGAGAGAGGGATTTGAACCCTCAAAGGCTTTCGCCCGGCAGATTAGCAATCTGCTGCCCGACCAGGTTGGGCGTTCCCGGCTCGAAACCCAGGTTTCGAGGCATCCTGGATTGATGCCACGCATGCGCGTGAAAAATATGCAGGGGAATGCCAAGTTCGACATGCCTTATGCCTAGAGAGGAGTCGCTCCTATGCTCCACCCCGTTACCCCAAAGCACGGTATTGGATGTTTAGGGTTGCTCCTTTCGGCCTGGCCCGGTTCGCAAACGATGCCGTCTCAGGGGGCAGGGCTTCGACGCTTCGGCGCGGGTCTCACGGCAAAAGACAGGCCTTGCCCAGCCATTCGGTCCCGCCCTAAGAGGATTTGCGGTTCAAGGTACCCCTAGCTCCCCGACCTATCCCACTGCGGAAGAATTGGGCTGTTCGGGTTTTATATACCTATTTGCCGATATGCACGGGGTGGAAAAATGGCTGCTACTGATGATGGAACTGTTACTCCAAGGATAGTTGTTTCAGGCGTTGGCGGAGCGGGCTGCAACACAATAAACAGGCTTGCGCACGTTGGCATACAAGGGGCAGAGCTCATTGCCTACAACACGGACAAGAAGCACCTGAATATTGTGAGCGACAAGGCGCGCAAGATGCTGCTGGGCCAGAGCATTACAAAAGGGCTGGGAGCAGGCGGCTTCCCTGAGACAGCGCAGAAGGCTGCTGAGCTTTCGCGCGGGGAAATTGAGAACATGCTGCAGGGCACTGACCTGATGTTTCTTGCTGCGGGCATGGGAGGCGGCACTGGCACAGGCGCCTCGCCAATCATAGCTGATGTTGCGCGCAAGCAGGGCTCCATTGTAGTTGCTATTGTCACTTATCCGTTCGTTCTGGAGAGGGCAAG
>JBAZVU010000117.1:0-3521 GCA_041660725.1 Candidatus Micrarchaeia archaeon
CGGGTTCAAGGAGCCTGAGGAGGACCTAGACAAGAAGGCGCGCAAGATTACTTGGAAGGACGTTGTTGGGCTGGATGACGTGAGGCAGGCGCTGCTGGAGGCAATTGAGATACCCTTGCTGCACGAGGAGCTGATGAAGCAGTACAAAATAACGCCTTCAAAGGGGCTGCTGCTCTTCGGCCCGCCCGGCTGCGGCAAGACAATGATTGTGAAGGCTGCTGCTGGAGAGCTGAATGCCACTTTCCTGCAGATGAGCGGCGCTGATTTGCTCAAGAGGGGCTATGGCGAGGCAGTGCAGGTCATCAAGGAGACATTCAACAGGGCAAAGGAGAATGCGCCTGCGCTGATATTCATAGACGAGGTGGAGTCCATTGCGCCTGCAAGAGGCACTTACTCAAGCCAGCTTTCCGAGAACATTGTGGCGCAGCTGCTCAATGAGATGGACGGGGTGAAGGAGCTGAAGAATGTGATGCTCATAGGCGCTACGAACAAGCCGGGCATGATTGACTCGGCGCTGCTGAGGCCTGGCAGGTTTGACAAGATAATGTACATACCTGCGCCTGACCAGAGGGGCAGGAAGGAGATATTCAAGAATAATCTGGGCGGGATGGAGTTGATGGATGTGGATTTGGACTCGCTGTCGCAGAAGAGCGAGGGCTTCAGCGGCGCTGACATTGTTTCAGTCTGCCAGGAGGCGAAGATGGAGCTTGTGCGCGAGAGGCTGAGGGGCGGGCAGCCGCAGCTGAGCGCAGTGCTGTTCAATGACATTCTGGGCCGCAGGCGGCCTTCGATTACAAAGGACCAGCTGCTGGAGTATACTAGATTTATGAGAGAGTACGGAGAGAGAAGGTAGGCAGCTCTAGTCCTATTAGCCTATTGTGTCTTGAGCCTGTAGAGAAGGGCTGCTGCAAGAACTCCGACTGCTATCAGCACGAGGTTGCTTATTTCCATGCCAAAGAGGTTTGTGGAGCCCGCTGATGGAATGGAGATGGGGCCTGAGCTTCCTGCCTGCGGCACAGTGTAGCTGAACTGCTGCGATGTCTGCGTGTTTGCATAGGCATCAGACGCCTCTATCATGTAAGTTACTTCAGTGCCCGGCGCCTGCTCAGGTATGTTAGCCTCGTAAGTGGAGGAGGTGACAGGATACATGGGGACGCGAGACCAGTGCCGCTTGTCAGCTGAGAAGCGCAGCGAGACTGAGGAAATTTCAGAGCGCATGCTGCCGCCGTCAACTACGCGTGCGCGCACGCGGCCTATGCCAGTTGTCTTGTTGACTGTGGAATTCACGTCGCTTATGCGCGGGGGCGTGACATCGAAGACTATGGTCATGGGGGCGCTGCTCTTGAGCTCCACGGGCGTTGCCTGGTTGCGGTTGTTGTAAATTATGCCGATGTTCGCGCTGCTTGCAGGGAAGCGCTTGATTGCAAAGAGGCCGGAGTCGTCGGTCTCGCCCTGCGGGTAGCCCGGCACTGAAACTGTGGCGCGGAGCGGGTTGTTGTTGTCGTCAACCACCTTGATGGAGAGGTCGTAGAGCGGGAGCTTGAGTGATGTGGAAACGTCGCCCTCGGGCGTGCTTACGAAAAGCGTGTTTTCAATGGAGCCGTAGCGCGCTGTGAGCTGGCACTGGTCAGCACCGCGCAAGTAGGCGCTGTAGGCGCCCTGCGCATCAGTTGCACCGCTGAATGGAGTGGGGCAGGTGCCGGCTATTGAGACGTTCGGAAGAATGCGGCCGTCGCCGTCTGCAACTTGCACCGTGATGCGCGTCACTGATGTGTTCTGCACGAAAACTTCAACGTGCTTTGTTCCCACATAGTGCTCGCCCACAATCACGCGCCTGCTTTCCTTGCCTGAGGAAATGAGGTACTCGCGCACTTCGCCAAAGGAAACGTAGTCTATGAGGCCTATTTGGAATTCGCCGCTTGCATTCGTGACGCCCAGCACAAGGCCGTCGAGCCTGCGCAGGTCCACTTCCTTCTGTGTAATCACAACGCTCCACGGGCCCGTAACGCCCAAGGCGCTGGGCGAGAGACCGTCAGGCGTGTTGTTGCCTTTCTCTATGTAGCCGCCGCCTATCTGGCAGTTGCCCTGCGAGCTGGTGGTGTTGACTATTGCCTGGCCGGTCTGCTGGTTTATTGTGACGCTGGATACAGTAACTGGGGAGGCTGCGCAGTTCGCAGTTGTCGTGCCCTTGCCCGATGTCACTGCCACTGACTGCGAGGAATCGATGCTTACCTGGCGCTGGTAGTTGATGTAGACTTTTTCGCCTGCTATTGGGTAGCTCTGGGTGTTGATGACCTTGACGTTGATTGTCTCGGCCCACTCTGCATGAGCGAGGTTGGCGAGAAGCAGGGAGAAGATGAAAATTGCAGCCAGCCTTGCATTCATGTTTCGCGCACCCATGATGAATGAAATGGGGTCACAGGGATTTGAACCCTGACTTACAGGTATCTCCGTGTGCGGAATTGCCCGCATTTCCAGAAATTATTTCATCCGCGCTTGCGCGCGTCATAATACCCATACCCAACATTGGCACGTCCGTAGGCCGCCTTTACATTGGCGGCCCCTCTGGAGCTTCGACGTCGCGGTTCTTTCCGCGGGCGCTTTCTTTTTAAGAAAGGGCCCTCTGCCGTGCTGCCAAGTTGCACCATGACCCCGAAAGGAACCTACGGTTCCTTTCAGACCTCCCTTACGAGAGGCACTGACCTTCTATACTCTAGAGGTTCTTTAAAATCGTTCCGCAGGCGGGGGCTCACTTCTTCGCGCCGTACTGGCGGAGGTAGTCCTCGAATGCGTCGTACTGCTGCTGGTTCACATACACCTTGCCTTCGATGTCGCGCTCAAGCAGGTACTGGAACACGTCGGTCACGCGCAGGAGCGAGTAGGTGTGCACGCCGCGCGATGCAAGCTCGGCGGTTGTCATGTGGCCCTGGTCGTCCATTTCCTCGCGGTCGAGCAGGATGAGCAGCGCGGGCACTGAGAGCTCCAGGTTCATGCCCTTGAGCTTGTCGAGCATCTGTATTTTGGTGTAGCCCGTTGTCATCACGTCGTCAACCATCAGGAGCCTGTCGCCGCGCATCAGGTTGCCCACGAAAAAGCGCTCTGCTGCAACGCCGTGCTCCTTCTCCTCCTTCCTGTCGTAGATGAGGCGCGAGTTCCTGTTGTGCTTTGTGAAAAGCGAGTGCGCTGTTGCCGTTGCAAGGGGTATGCCCTTGTAGGCAGGCCCGAGTATTGCGTCGAACTCAATGTCGTTGTCGACGAGCAGGTCTGCGTATGCCTCGCCCACCAATGCCAAAGACTCGCCGTCGCTGAGAGAGCCCGTGCTGAAGAAATACGGGCTCGTGCGGCCTGACTTGAGCTTGAACTCGCCGAATTTCAGCGCGTTCTTCTTCAGCAGGAAGTGCAGCAGTTTCTCGTTCATTTTATCAACCCCTTGTTATCGTCAGATGGGGCTCCGCTTGCTGATGAGCTCGTTGAATTTGCGGCTGTATTCTTCTGCGGCTTTCTTCGGGTTCTGCGAGTAG
>JBAZVU010000118.1:0-1207 GCA_041660725.1 Candidatus Micrarchaeia archaeon
CTAAGGAGATCTAATGTTCAGTCGTGGAAACACAGCAGGCAGGAAAATGGACTCAGATCGCGTGGCGGAGATGCGGCTGAGGTATGAGCAAGGAGAGACTCAGGGAGCACTGGCGCGAGATTTTAGGCTGAGCGTGGTGCAAGTGGGAAGGATAGTACGCGGGGAAAGTTGGATGGGTTCAGCTGCGCTTCGCCGCCCGTCAGCAAAGCAGGTAATCTTTCAGCCATCTGAGGCAGATATTCAGGCTACGCTGCAGAGGATACAGGAACTGCAGCGAGCGAAGAACGCTTCGCCGCCGGCAAGTCTGCTGGATGGCGGAGACACTCCCGATGAGACACAGGGAGCAGGACTCAGCGCCATTGCAGATAAGGCTCGGGAGCTTCTGGGACGATGAAGCACGATTCGCTCTATGGCACGACGTGCTGGATATGTGGATTTCCAGGAACACGAGTAAGGAAAGGAGATACAGGAAAGAGTATACGCTCTTGCGCTGAATGCAAGCCGCATGCTCGCTTGTCAGAAGAACTTACGCGCTCGCTTAGAAATGAGGATGTAGCAGCGCTGGTGCGAGAAGATCTTAATTACGCGCCTCAGTACTGGACTCCGGCAGCATTCAGTCAATTGCTGAAGGATTATCAGTATCTTCCACGCGGATTTGCTGAGAAGCTGGCTTGTCAGCCCTTTGCGGATGAATTCCTGGAGAGGACAAAGACACGAGTCACCGCAGCACGAAAGACTTATTATCGAGAGTATTATGCGAAGGAAGGAAAGCCTGCGCGGAAAGCTTGGTATAAGCAGAACAAGGAAACTCAGGTGAAGCACATAGAAATTTTACTGGAGACTAAAGATGGCAAAGCTTAGCGAATTAAGTAAAGACTGGGATGCTTGGGTAAACAAGCGACCGGCGATTAAAGATTTATGTACTAACTATCCTCCAAACCTGCTTTATCGCCTGAAAAGCACAGGGCAGCGAGTTACGATCTCCTCTTACAACGAGGCGCAAACACTTACAGTCTCGGTAACAGGTGAATTTAATCTCATTGACTTCGAGCGAGACGTGTTTGGAGTAGATCCAAGCGACCTTGAAGAGTGCGAACTGCCAGACGAAGATGAAGAGCTTGGCGTGACACAAACGCCAGAAGAGACGCTGCAACAAATTAACGTACTGCGAGCACTTAACGGATTACCGCCCCTTGAGGAGACTATT
>JBAZVU010000118.1:1217-3442 GCA_041660725.1 Candidatus Micrarchaeia archaeon
ACAATCCAGCAGACGGAGCATTGCCGCCGGATGAAATGCTGGACGTGGAAGCGTGCTTCCGCCCTGTAGCGCAGCGTTACGGCAGGGAGATGTTCGCCTTGGTTATGAACGCAGGAATGGCTGGACAAGCCGCCGCCGTGCTGGTGGAGCAGGTCGGGAAGCACCACTCGCGAGGCGGGATGCACGCACTTGGAGTGCTTACGCAGAGCTTCAATCAAGTCTCGAGCGCCTACTGTAAGATGAAGGGCTGGACGGAGGGAGACCTTGTGCAGTGTGATAGGGATCTGCAGCTCGCCTTCGCCGGGAAGATTCAGGTACCGGGGCAGGCGCTGATCTTGAACGGCTGATACAATACTTGGGAACTCCGCTGCCAAGTCGGGGTCAAACGTATATGATCGCGGGTATTCGCTCGTGACATTGATGGAGAACGAAATGAGACTTACACAGATGGAGCTGAAAGAGGTTCTGGAACACCAGCATCAGTATGACTATCGCGCTCACGCCGGGAGTCAGTTCGCGGAGCTTCCCGAGTCGGAGTGGTGGAAGGAAGTCAGGCAAGCCGCCGAGTTTCGCCGGCAACTTGATGAAAGGGAGGCAGCGTGAGACAGCCGCCTGAATTGAAGGAATTCGACTTTCGCAACGGGCTTGTAACAGCTCAGCGCGATATTCCGAAGTCGCCGGCAGGACTGCATTACACGCGGCTGACTGGACTTGGAGTAACTGGCTGGCCTTGCAAGCGTGGTCCGGTAGATGCAGCAACTGCGCGCTATATAGCGGAGAATACTCCAGGTGGAGCCTACATTGTCTGGGAAGGTGGAGATAAGTCCTTCGACTTCGCTCATGTGTACTCCAGAACACTGGTATATCAGCCGTGAAGATCCCCTGGGCTGAACTCAACGACGCCTTGCGCAGGCAGGGCAGCACTACGGACAATCCCGGCTTCTGCCTCGCTTGCGGGGAGGAGGTAGATGGAGTGGAGCCAGATGCACGAGGCTACGAGTGTGAAGTCTGCGGAGAGCGTAAGGTCTATGGGGCGGAGGAAGTGCTGCTGATGGGGGCTTACACATGAAATCCTGCCTGTTCTGCAAACAACTCAACTGGGAGCGTATGGATTATCACTACTATTCAACGCTTACTGGCGGGGATATGGAAGGGGGTTTTCACTGCCCTGTTCAGTGGTTAAACAAAAATCCGAAAGAGCTCAGCGAGTTTGTCGAAGTCGCTGAAAAGTGTGAATCCTACGAGCCAGCAGCATGATCGAGCTTAACCTTCCTCCTGGGCAGCAGCTTTACCGCATCACTTACCTGCGCAAGGGGCTGCCCTGCTCTGTGACATTCTCCGCCGCCGACGCTATCGACGCTGCCGACTTCAGCGAGCTCTGGGAAAAGACAATGAAGCTCCCGGTACTCACGCTGGTGCCCTTGGGAGCGTCGAAGTTCCCTGCGCCAGCATACTCTCGGCGTAGCCAGGCTTTGCCTGGCGGCCGACCAAGGTCGGTTACACAGACGCCTTCGTCGATGTTGACTAAGGATGAACAATTCCAACTTGAGATTAAGGAGGCACCGGCATGAGCGAGGAGATCAAGGTAGGCGATCTTGTCTACGTAGCGACTACGTGCTGTAGCGGTACAGCCAGCGAGTCTCTTGGGCTGATTGGAGCTGTAGAAGAGCTAGAGCTTCCAAGGTACTTTAGTTGTACTCGCTGTACATACTGTCTGACAACTTTTAGTGGTCTTCATGCCTACCTGAACTGTAGCTCAGCTTATAGCAAAGCGCCTATCGGGTGGCTTCGCAAGATTCCACCCTTGACAGAACTTAACAAAGTTGAACGAGAAGAGGAGATACCAGCATGAGCTATGAGAATCCATTTGTGGCGGAAGCGGCAAGGGCAGCAGGCACTTTCTCGCCGGCGATCGGGGAGTTCGCCGTGGGGCAGATGCCGGCGCTAGGCGCAGAGATAGATAGACTTCGTGCAGCCTTGGCCTTAATTGCTAAGGTAGAAGCTTCCCCTTTGGCACTTGAATACGTTAAAGGTATTGCACGGGCAGCTCTTACTCAGGCACACTCATGAAGATCTACCCTGTCATAGGCAGCAAGTACACCGGCCCAGCGCTCGATCGCCCGGCACTCCGTAGGCTCCCTGATGGCTGGCAGCTCGAGCGCGGCCCAGAGGAAATGGGCTGGCTGGAGATCTCCCTTTGTGCCACCGGAGTCCTTGGCTTCCTC
>JBAZVU010000119.1:0-3416 GCA_041660725.1 Candidatus Micrarchaeia archaeon
CCAGTGCAGCCCTTACTGAAGGCGCTGCCTGCGCAACAACGTGCTTCTTCCCGTCTTTCAGCGCAGCCATCACTTCCTCCAAATGCGACCTCTCAGTAATTGCGCCAACAGGGCAGTTCAGGATGCCCTGGCCGCACTTTATGCACGCAACATCAGCAAGAGGCTTGTAGACATAGGGCGCCACATGCTCGTAGTGCCCCCTGCTTGCAAAGTCAATTGCATAAACAGCCTGAATCTCGCCGCACACCTTCACGCACCTGCCGCAGTTCACGCACTTGTTGTTGTCCCTCACAACAGACGCGCCCAAATCCGGCTTGTACTCCTTGAGGGGCTTGAAGCGCGAGGTGAGCAGCCCCACTTCATTGTAAATTTCGCACACCTCGTAATCATCCACGCGCGAGCACGCAGCCCCCTGCGGCAGCATGAGCTCCATGTTGAACTTTCTTGCCCTCCCTATTTTCTCAGACTCAGTTGTCACTATGCACCCATCTGTTGGTTTAGTAGAGCACGAAGTGACCAGCTTTCCATTCAGCTCAACAAGGCACACCCTGCACCTTGCCTCTGGCATCATGCTCGCGTGGTAGCAGAGCGTCGGCACCTTGATGCCCCTCTCGCGGCACAGCTCCAGCACTGTTTTTGAGCCGTCAGCCTCAATCTCCTTGCCATTGAGCGTGAATTTCATTTTCTTCCCCCGCCTCTGCCTGCACCAGCTTTCCTTGCCTTGCTTTTCTCCCCGGCCTTCAGCTTCATGAACTCAGCATAATCTTTCGGGAAGTGCTGCAGCGAGGTGAGCACATGGTTGCCTGCAGTCTGCCCAAGGCCGCACAGGCTGGTCTCCTGCATCTGCCCAGCCAGGTCCTTCAAAGTTTCCAAATCCTCTTCAGTGGCCTCGCCCCTTCTCACCTTCTTTATCAAATTCAGCACGCGAATAGTGCCTTCCCTGCAGGGCGTGCACTTGCCGCAGGACTCATAGGTGTAAAACTTCGCAATGCTGTAGGAAACATCAGCAACATTGTTCGAGTCATCAATCAGAATCACGCTGTAAGCGCCATGCTGGCACCTTTCCATGCCAATTGTCTCAGGCGTGAGGCTCATGTTCTCGTCAATTGGCATGATGCCGCCAAAGCAGCCAAAAGACATTGCCTTCAGCTTCCTCTTGGGCCGCGCCAAGTCTATCAGCGTGCTCATCTTTACCCCAATTGGCAGCTCATACACGCCGGGATTCTGCACATTGCCTGAAATTGAGAACAGCCTCAAATCAGCATTCCAGTCATCATACAAAAGCGCCTGCGCAGCGCATGCCAAAGTCTCAACATTATTCACAACAGTCGGCATTCCCCACAAGCCATGCTCAGTGGGATGGGGCGGCCTGTAAGTCGGGCACCCGCGGAAGCCCATTATGGACTGTATGATGGCAGTCTGCTCCCCGCAAATGTATGCGCCAGCGCCCCTTACAATCTCAATCTCTATGCCACTCTTCGCCTTCTTCAGCACCTCTTTTACCTGCTTCTCCAGCCCTGCGTGCAGCTCCTTGTACTCTCCCCGCAAATAGATGAAGCACTTTTTCGCGCCAACTGCATAAGCAGCAATGAGCAGGCCCTCCACCATAGTAGCAGCATTATTCCTGATGATGAACCTGTCCTTGAATGTGCCCGGCTCCCCCTCGTCTGCATTGCAAATTATGAACTTCTCAGCGCCCTGCGCCTTTCTCGCAAGCCTCCACTTCTTCGCAGTCGGGTAAGCAGCTCCCCCTCTTCCCTCCAGCCCCTTCTTCTCCAGCACCTTCAGCACGCCCTCTGGCCCCAGCTTCTGCGCCTTCTCCCATGCCTCCATTTTCGTCTCGCGCAATATCTGCATAACAACAACTCACTTCTTCCTCAGCTTCGCCACCAGTTCCTTCACCCTCTCGGTGGTCAATTTAGTGTAAGGCTTCCCATCCACGAGCATCGCAGGCGCCTCATCGCAGCACCCGATGCACGAAGTCTTGTAAAGCGAGAATTTCCTGTCCTTTGTAGTGCTTCCTATTTTCACAGCCAGCTCCTTTTCCAGAAACTTCTCCATGCTCACGCCGTCATTCAGCACGCATGACGGCGAGCCGCAAATTTCAATAACGTGCTTTCCCTGCGGCTCTGTCCTGAACATCGAGTAGAATTTGACAACGCCATAGAGCCTTGAAATCGGCACATCCTGCTCCACGCTTATGCGCTTCAGCGCATCCTCAGAAACATGGCCCTTCCTCTCCTGCTCCTCCCAAAGAATATTCATGAGCGCTTTTTGCCTTGCAGGTGCCATCATTTTTCCCGAATAGCCATCTCGTGGCTCCCTTATATAACTAACCCCGCGCCTCCGACGAAAGAAAGAGTTCCATGCATAGAACTTTTAAACCTTGCGCCCCATAAGAAGAGCATGGTGAATGCCTGGCGCGAGGACTACGTGCGCGCGATATTCCTGCTCTCCGCCCCCGAAGGCGGCAGCCGCCCTGCGCGCGCTGCACACTACGGCGAGGTGGGCGTCAGGAGCAAGCAGCTCTCAGGCTACCTGCACGTAAGCAAGAACACGGTATCGGAGATGCTCAACAGGCTCAAGTCCGCGGGCCTTGTTAACTTCGAGCATTACGGCCCCATCTCGCTCACTGCCAAGGGCAGGAAGCTGGCGCGCGCCCTCACAGCAAGGCACAGGCTGATAGAGCTCTTCCTTGCGCGCGTGCTGAAGCGCAAGCCCTCTGCAGTGCATGACGAGGCCTGCAGGCTGGAGCACGAGTTCTCGCAGGAAAGCATAGATGCAATGAAAAAGCTCCTGAAAAATCCAACGCTCGACCCGCACGGCGAGCCGATTTACGTCTAATGATTAACGCAGGTGATGAATATCCTGGATATCTTCAAGCAGCGCGCATTCTGGGCCTTTTTCGGCACAGGCCTCATAGTGAGCGTAGCCTACATGGACCCGGGCAACTGGGGCACATCCATAAGCGCAGGCGCGCAGTACAACTACGACCTGCTCTGGATGATATGGCTTTCCAGCGGCATGGCAATGCTCTTCCAGTACCTCTCGGGGAAAATAGGCATTGCGGGCTATTCTGTTGCAGAGCTTGTGCGCTTGCAGTGGAAGAACAAGGCCCTTGTGCTGGCCTACTGGCTTCTTGCTGAAATCGCAATACTGGCAACAGACCTTGCTGAATTTCTCGGAATAGTCGTAGCCCTGAATCTCCTATTTGCAATACCCCTGATGGAAGGCGCAGTCATAGCAATGGCAGACGTTCTCCTGCTTCTCTTTCTCACGCGCAAGAGCTTCCGCACTCTTGAATACGCATTCATCCTGTTCGTCTCCGTCATAGGCTTGGGCTATGTGTACGAGCTCTTCATCACAAAGCCAGATGCAGGCCAGATTGCGCTCCACTCAGTCACGCCCCTGCTCAA
>JBAZVU010000120.1:0-3415 GCA_041660725.1 Candidatus Micrarchaeia archaeon
TCGTGCAGGGCGTCTTCGATTACGTGAAATACGGCGGGCACCTGGGCATAAAGCGAGAGCCAGAGGCATTCAAGGGCATCAGGAGCAAGGGCCCGTCGGAAGTGCTCAACCGCAAGCTTGCAAGCCCCTCGGAGCTTGCGCGCCTTTTCACAGTGCTCATGCGCTCGGCCGACACAAAGGCGCAGATGGGCTACTTGCAGAGCATGCAGGTTGCAGTGCGCAATGACGATGGCACTGTAAAGCTCGACACTGTTGCCGTGTTCGTAGTGGGCGACGTGCCAGAAGGCCTGCGCTACGGCAAATTCGAAAAGGACGCGGGCCTGCGGCAGGCAATTGCTGACATGTTCGGCCCTGGCGCGCAGGTAACTGGCCATGACTCGCATCTTGTGCTGGTTGATTTTGACAAGAGCAAGTTCGGGGCGCAGTACGAGAACTTCCAGCTGCTCTCCGACCGCGAGGCAGCTTCCCTCTACTATTGCAACCTTGCAGCGCACGAGGCAAAGAATTCTGATTTCGCTGCAGCTGAAAAATCCCTGGGCCTTGCACGCGACTACTGGCCTGGCAACCCCGCATTTTCCGAGAGCGCTTCCCAGCTGCGCCTGCAGCGCAGCGCCAACTCTCCAGAATTCAGGCTCTCAACTCCTGTGAAGGCCAGCGCTCCAGCGCCTGCTGCAAATGCAGCAGCTGAATTTGCCGCATGGATGCAGCGTGGCAGCGCCTATGCAGACCTGGCAAAGCAATATTTGGAAAAGCGCTCAGGCCCGCGCGAGGAGGCAGTGAAAATCTTCCAGAATGCCCTGCGCTCCTATGATGCAGCTGCGGACATGCTGCGCCAGGCGCCCCAAAGCCCGGACACTGCAGGCAAGCTCAGCCAGCTTTCTGAGGCAAGGAAGGAGGTGCAGTCGCTCCTCTCAGCCCTGCAGGCAGAGCCAGCTCCTGAAAAAGCGCCGAAAGCAAGGCGCTAGAAGGGGGCTGCGCCCCCTCTCTACACCCCCGAGTCTAGCTCGCTGTGCTCGCTGCAAAAGAGGGCGCTCCAATAATTAGTATTTTAACACTGCACGCCCCACCACCTATAGTTCTGGGAGGAACATCATGCGTTGCCCTTATTGCGGACATCTTGAGACAAAAGTCATAGACTCGCGCGATGCCGAGGACGTCGAGGTCACGAGGCGCAGGCGCGAGTGCGAGAAGTGCGAGAAGCGCTTCACCACATATGAGCGCGTGGAAATGGTCGACCTCTACGTCATCAAGAAGGACGGCAAGCGCGAGCCATTCAAGCGCGAGAAGCTCTTCACCGGCATTGAGCGCGCATGCTACAAGTGCAATGTTTCGCATGAGCAGATTGAGAAAATAGTCGATGATGTTGAGCGGCAGCTGCGCGGCCGCGAGGGCACTGAGGTGCCGAGCACTCTCATAGGCGACATGGTGATGAAGAGGCTGAAGGGCATTGACAAGGTTGCATACATCCGCTTTGCAAGCGTTTACCGCGAGTTCGCGGACCTCGAGGACTTCCAGGAAGAGCTGAAGAAGCTGCTCAAGAAATAGGGGGCGCTGCAGTGAAATACCTGAAAAAAGACACTCCTTCGCCAGGCATCTTCTGCATTTACACTGGCAACGGCAAGGGCAAGACAACTGCTGCCTTGGGCCTTGCGCTGCGCGCAGCCGGGCACGGCCAGAAAGTGATAATGGTGCAGTTCATGAAAAAGCGCGACTATGTTGGCGAGTTCCGCGCAGCACCACGGCTTGCGCCCAATTTTGAAATCCACCGCTTCGGCAGGGAGGAGTTCGTGGACCCCACCAACCCCGAGCAAATTGACAGGCAGCTCGCAGCCGAGTGCCTTGAGTTTGCAAAAAACAGCATCAAGCGCGAGCCCGACATACTCATAATAGACGAGATGAACGGCGCAATCAGCATGGGCCTGGTGAAGCTGGCGGATGCAATAGCGCTCGTGAAATCAAAGCCAAAGGAAACTAGCTTGGTATTTACAGGAAGGGATGCGCCTGCGCAGCTGCTTGAGCTGGCAGATATAGCGACAGAAATGAAGGAGCTGAAGCACCACTATAATAAAGGCTTCGGCGCGAGGCTTGGCTTCGACTATTGAAACGGTTTTTAATGCTTGCAGGGTAACCTAGGCAGGGATAATGATGGTGCAAATAGGCAAGGTCGAAAGGTACATAAGCGACAAGCTCGCCCGCGAGGGCGCAATGCTTTTCGCGCTCATAGACCCGCCTGACCACAAGACGGTGGACGACGCGGTGCTGCATGCGCAGCAGTCAGCAGACGGCGGCGCAGACCTCATCCTGATAGGCGGCTCAATAGGCGTGCAGGGCGCTGTGCTCGACGAGGTCGCAAAGCGCGTGAAGGAAAAAGTCAATGTCCCAGTAGTTCTCTTCCCGGGCAACATCAGCACTGTCACCCGCTACGCAGACGCAATCTACTTCATGTCCCTCCTGAACTCCCGCAATCCCTATTGGATTTCGCAGGCGCAAACTCTTGCAGCCCCCACTGTAAAGCAGATGGGCATAGAAGCCCTGCCAGTTGGCTACATTGTAGTTGAGCCGGGCGGCACAGTAGGCTGGGTCGGCGATGTCAATCTCGTGCCGCGCGCAAAGCCGCAGCTCGGCGCAGCTCTTGCGCTTGCAGCCCAATACTCAGGCTCCCGCTTCGTCATCACTGACACGGGCTCCGCGCCAGCAGACGGCCCCGTGCCTCTTGACATGGTGAAGACAGTTTCCTCAGTGCTTGACATTCCTTACATAGTGGCAGGCGGCATACGCACGCCCGACCAGGCCGGCAAGATAATAGCAGCCGGCGCAGATGCAATTCACGTTGGCACCGCAATTGAAAAGGCGGGAGATGCAAAGAAGACAATAGGCGCGCTCGTGAAGGCAGTGAAGTCAGAAGGCAAGAAGCGCGCTTAGATCAGAAGGTGCTTTCCATGAATTTGCTCCAGAAATACCAGGCTGCAAAACAGGAGAAAAAGTCCGTGCTGTGCGTTGGCCTGGACCCCGCCTCCCCTTATTTCCGCAAGGGCGAGAAAAACGCAATACCTGAGCAATACTTCGGCAGCGCCAGCGAAATCGAGGGCATGATGGGCTTCTGCCTTGACATGATTGAGAAAACAAGGAACACTGCAATAGCCTACAAGCTCAATGCGCAGTACGCCCTCCCCTTCTCGCTCTCAGACTACAAGCGCATAACAGCAGCTGCGAAAAAATCGCGCGCCCTTGCAATACTCGACATCAAGCTCGGGGACATAGGCGCCTCCAACGACGCGTGCTTCTACTGGGCTGCGCAGGCTGGCTTTGACGCAGTTACCTTCTCGCCATTTGCAGGCAACCTTGCAGAGGCAGCAAAGCTCTCCAAAGCGCGCAACATCGGCCTCTTCGTCCTGACTCTGATGAGCAATCCTGA
>JBAZVU010000121.1:0-3413 GCA_041660725.1 Candidatus Micrarchaeia archaeon
AGCTGCCTGGCTATTTCAGCGCTGCTTATTTGATTGAGAAGATTGGCAGGAAGTGGGTGCTTGTGAGCTATTTGCTGCTCACTGCTGTTGCAGCTTACTTCTATGGCCAGTCAGGAGATGTGAACAGCATTCTGCTCTGGGGCTGCTTGATGAGCTTCTTCAATTTGGGCGCATGGGGCGCTGTTTATGCCTACACGCCCGAGCTCTATCCAACGAGGAGCCGCGCAACTGGGGCTGGCTATGCAGCTGCATTTGGAAGAGTGGGAGGAATACTGGCACCGTTCGTGGTGGGCATTCTGCTGCCAATATGGGGCACTAGCGGCGTGTTCGGCCTGAATGCAGTGATGCTTGCTCTTGGAGGCGTTGCTGTGCTTGTGCTTGGCACTGAGACTAAAGGATTGGTGCTGGAAGAAATAGCGCACTAGGGTTTTAGTTCGTCATCTTTTACCCACTTCACTTTTGCGCCATCTGCGAATTTGACTGCCTTTTCTCTCTGAGGCGCATTCAGGCCTTTCCAGTCTATTACTATGAGCTCTGCATTGCTTTTCTCAAGAGCCTGTGCCATTACGTCTTCGTCAGCCTCGTCTATTGCGTATGCAGGCAGTATGTGGCTGAAAGCCCAGTCAGTCTGCAGCTCAATTTTGGTGAAGTCAGGTGCATAGTGGTTGCCGCCTATGCCAAATGCTATTTGTGAGTAGGGCTTTTCCCTTTCCATTGTAATTGCCCTCATGATGGCATCGCCCACTGCCTTGGCAGCTGCTGCATCGCGCCACTGCTCGTCTGTTGCGCCCAGCTCAATGAAGTAGAGGGGCGCGAGAACTGAAGTGGGGCCGTGGTGCGTTACCTCCAGCGAAACCTCGTAGCCAGGGTGCTGCGCCTGAGCCAAAGCAAGCAGCGCATTCTTCATGGCGCTTGCCTGCGGGTAGCACACTTCCTTGGGCCTTCCGCCGAACTCGGTTTTCTTGCCCCAGTTGCCTGTGAAATGCGCCGTGAAAGAGGGCTTGCCTGCCTTGCCGCTGTGCTTGCTTGCAAATATCAGGTAGTCGCTCTCAACCTGCAGGTCTTCAGCCTCGAGAAGCGGGCCTTTTATCTCCATCATCTGCGCGTCATTCTCGCCAACCCACATCCTGTTCTCAGAGTGCCGGGGCTCGAAGTTGTAATTGCGCTTGAGCTGGTCAGCTATCAGGAAGCCTGCGGGGTCCTTGCTGGAATAGACAATTGCTGGCATGAAAAGTTGCTTGCAGGGGTAAAGCTTAAATAGGGCGGGATGGAATTCCATGCGAGGTCTTATGAAGCGCATCAGCACGGGCATTGCCAAACTGGACACTTTGATAGAAGGCGGCATACCCGAAGGCGCGATAGTCCTGGTTTCAGGCTCAACTGGCGCTGGCAAGACTATTTTAGGGCTGCAATTCCTCGTAGACGGCGCAAAGAAGGGCGAGAAGGGGCTTTACATTACTTTTGAGGAGGCTGCAAAGAGCATCAAGACGCAGTCAAGCGAGTTTGGCTGGAATATGGATGATTACGAGAAGAAGAACCTCATCAGGCTCGTGAGCCTCTCAATAGCGCATGCGAACATTGAGAAGGTGCTGGATGAGATTGAGTCGCTCGTGCGCAAGTTCAGGCCCCAGCGCATTGTGCTTGACTCGCTTTCCACTTTGGGCGTGTTCACTGAGATTGAGACGCGCGTTGATTCTGGCAGGGAGCTTCTTTCGAATGTGTTCGGGGAAGCCATCATTCGCAAGGCAATCATGACGCTTGTTGAGAGGCTGCACTCATTCGAGAACTGCACTACCATGGTCACCTCGGAGCTGCAGGAAGGCAGCCCCTGGAACTCGCGCGACACTGTGAGCGAGTTTGCGTGCGATGGCATATTCAGGCTTGCCAAGATAGAGGCTGCTGGCAAGAGAATGATTACTGTTGTGAAGCTGCGCTCTACCAAGCATGACTTCCTGCCTAGGCGCATGGAAATTACCAATAAGGGCATTACGATAGTGGAGTGAAGGAAATGGCGAAGAAGACGGATGCCGCGGGCCCTACAAAACTTGGACGTGTTCCTACTGGCATAGATGGCCTTGACCCGATTATTGAGGGCGGCTTGCCAAGAGGCTCTACTACTCTTGTAACTGGCTCAGCAGGCACTGGCAAGACCATCTTTGGCTTGCAGTACCTTGTTGAAGGCGCGCGCAGGGGTGAGAAGGGAGTTTACATTAATTTTGACGAGGAAAAGGAGCAGCTCTACAACCAGGCACTTCAGTTTGGCTGGGATTTGGAGAAGCTGGAAAGCGAGGGCAGGATACGCATCATCAACTTCGACCTGACAAAGACGCACGTAATCAACGTAATGGTGGAGCTCGAAAGCACCTTGAAGCAGTTCGGGCCGTCCAGGCTTGTGCTGGACTCAATTTCAATTCTCAGCATCTACTCGCAGATAAGCGCAGGCGCTGAGCTCACTGAAATGATGGGCGTGAGAGGCGGCGATAGTGGCTCTGCACGCATGTCCATGGATGAAATAGTCTCGCGCGGCTCGATAATGAGCATTATCAAGAAGATACGGGCGCTCGGGGCGACTGCGCTCATAATTTCAGAGCTGCCAGAGGAAACTGCGTGGCTGAGCCGCGATACTGTGAGCGAGTTCGTGTGCGACGGCGTGATACTTTTGCACTATTTGGGCCTGGGCAAGGGCGAGAGCCGCACTCTTGCAGTAAGGAAGATGAGGGGCACGAAGCACGGCAGCGATGCCTACCCTGCGGACATCACGTCGAAGGGCTTTGTAGTGAAGAAGTCTGGCGACGCTTTCAAGATAAAATAGCTAATTAAGGGGAACAGACAAACTCGCAGAAAGGCGCACCTGAAGCCATGCACTTAGTCTCCTTGCACATTACCTTTTTCTTGCCTGCCATGCCCTGCACAAGGCCCGTCAGCATGCCTGCAATATGGTAGTCAACAGGCTCCTTGCTCCTGCCGTTCGTCTCGAGATACTGCTTGGCAAAAGGTGAGTTCTTCAGGCGCACAATTGCCTGCCCCTCCTTTGGCTTGAGAGCCACTATTTCCATTTCCCCCAAGCCGCTGGACTCGAAAACATTCTTCCAGATGTTCACCAGTTCAGTTCCCTGGCCCATTGAGAACTTCTCCTGAAAGTACTTGATGAGCGCGAGCGAGGTGTCCTTGCCAGACTCGAAAACGATGGTGGTGCCCTTTTCACCGTAAGCCTTCTGGAGCTTCATGAACAGCGAAACGTGGTGGTCGACGGGATAGAGGAAAAAGGGCATTGTAAAGAGCTTGACGTCGCCCTCGACAAACTGCGCCTGCCGGGCCATGAGGAGCCGCTTAAGGAAGCCCGAAAGCATTTACTCGCCACCCCTTATTTCCTTGAGCTTCTCCCACTTTTCATAGGAGATGCGGTCGCTTTC
>JBAZVU010000122.1:0-3317 GCA_041660725.1 Candidatus Micrarchaeia archaeon
GAGAAGTGCCCGTATGACGGCTACATTATTGTGAAGGATGGCCTGCTCACCCACGGCGCTATTGAGAGCAAGGCATTTGAGAATGAGATTATCGAGAGGCTCATGAAGCTGCACGGCAGCGAGGTTGCGCGCAAGTTCATAGACAATGGAACGCGCATGGCCCTCTACGCAATCAGCAGGCATGGCTTCTCGGCAGACCTTTCAAACTACACGCTTTCCAAGGAAGCTGCGCAGCAGGTCAATGACATTGAGGACACTGCGTGCAAGGAGGCTGGCAAGTTCGTGAAGATGTACAGGAACAAGACTTTGGAGAGGCTGCCTGGCTTCACGATGCTCGAGACCCTTGAGGACAAGATAATGGAGAAGCTTGGCAGGGCCCGTGACGACTGCGGCAAGATTGTTGAGAAGAGCATGGGCATGGAGAACACTTCAATATTGATGGCGCGCATCGGCGCAAGAGGAAGCATACTTAATGCAATCCAGATGGCAGCAATGGTGGGCCAGCAGGCAGTGCGCTCCAAGAGGCTTGCGCGCGGCTACCGCAAGCGCGGCCTTGTGCACTTCAGGCGCGGAGACAGGGGCGCAATGGCGCGCGGCTTTGTCAGGGACTCGTTCGTGACTGGCCTTACGCCTGAGGAATACTTCTTCCACTCAATGGGAGGCAGGGAGTCGCTCGTTAACACGGCCATCAGGACAGCAAGGTCGGGCTACATGCAGAGGAGGCTCATCAACGCATTGCAGGACTTGGTGGCGCTGCAGGACTCGAGCGTGCGCGATTCCCGCGGCATTGTTGTGGAGTACATTTACGGCGGGGATGGCAAGGACCCGCAGAGGGCCACGAAGAAGGTGGGCGCTGCGCAGGAAGAGCAGGAACGCGAGTGAGATGTGGTATTTATGGCATCAAAAGCATTGAAGGACAAGATTGACGCCGGCGAGGCTGTTGGAATAGTGGCAGCGCAGTCAATAGGCGAGCCGGGCACCCAGATGACAATGCGCACATTCCACTATGCTGGCGTGGCAGAGCAGGTGCCAACTGGCCTGCCGAGGCTAATTGAACTGGTGGATGCAAGAAAGGAGCCGCGCAAGCCCATCATGGATGTTTATGTTCTTGAGAAGTACGAGAAGGATGAGGCAAAGTGCAGGCAGATTGCGGCCATCATAGAGGACATTACGCTTGCGGACATTGCAAAGATTTCCGAGAAGCTTGCTGAGCGCGAGGTCTCGATAATGGTTGACGAGCAGCAGCTCAAGGAGAGGAAGATTGGCTTTGAGCATGTGAAGGACTCTGTCAAGAAGGTTGCTGCTTCCGAGGCACGCTCGAGCGGCCATGAGATAAGGATGAGCTTCAAGAAAGGCTCGACACTTCGCGCTATTCGCAGGATTACAAACAAGCTCGGCGCAATGCACATGGGCGGCGTGAAGGGAGTGACCAGGGCTGCAGTGCTGAAGCAGGGCGTGGGCAAGTTCTTCATCAGGACTTCGGGCTCCAATTTGGCAGAGCTTGCGAAGGTTGAGGGCGTTGACTTCTTCAGGTGCTACACCAACAACATAATGGAAGTGAACAAGGTGCTCGGCATAGAGGCTGCGCGCAATGCCATTGTTGTCGAGGTGAAGCGCGTGCTGGAGAGCCAGAAGATGGATGTTGACATAAGGCACATTGCGCTTCTTGCTGATGCGATGACAATGGATGGAAAGATAAGGTCTGTTGGAAGGCACGGCTTGTCAGGAAACAAGGCAGGAGTGCTTGCGCGCGCTGCATTTGAGGAGACTATCAAGCACCTCATCAATGCTGCCGTGTCAGGCGAGGAGGACAAGCTGATTGGCGTTACTGAGAACATTATCATAGGCCAGACTATTCCGGTTGGCACTGGAGTGGTGAAGCTGGCGCGAAGAATGTAGGAGGTATTGGAACCTGGGTTCTAATTTGGTGATGAACATGGATGTTGACAAGGCAATCAGGACTGCAGTTGATGGCGGCAAGGTGGAGTTCGGCACGCGCTCGGGCAAGAGGAGCGTGGCAAATGCGAAGATAATGATATTCTCATCCAACTGCCCGCCTGAGACGAAGAAGGAGATGGAGGCTGCGTGCGCAAAGGCCAATGTGCCGGTGCACACTTACACTGGCACTTCAATTGAGCTTGGCTCTGTGTGCGGCAAGGCTTTCACAGTGAGCGTGCTCACAGTGCTTGAAGCAGGCACCTCGAACATACTGGAGCTGGCTGCCAAGAAATAGATGTTAAAAGAAATGCGGGTGCCTTTTAGTGTTCAAGCTGAGCAACGATGAAATGAAGTGCATCTCGCTTTTCGAGAGCGTCACTGGCGCAGTCGTGAAGGACTGCGTTGTTTCGGAGGAGATGAACGCCATAGCGTTCATAGTGAAGGAAGGGGAAATGGGCCGCGCAATAGGAAAGGGCGGGGCGACAATTGAGAGGGCAAGGCATATGTTTGGAAACAAGGCGCTGTATGTGGTGGAGAATGCCGAGGACGCGAAGGATTTCGTCGTCAACCTGCTCCGCCCGGTGCCCATAAGTAATTTAAACATTCAAGAGAAGAATAATGAGAAAACAGCTATTGTTTCGGTCGACTCGCGCGACAGGGGCGCGGCGATAGGGAAGGGCGGGGAGCGCATCAAGATGAACAGGATGCTCCTCATGCGCCATTTCAATATGGACCTTCGGCTGGTGACAAAGGATTAGACAGGGTGTTGTGATTATGGGAAGAGGAGAATTCGGCGCACGGGATTTGAAGAGAAAGAGGAAGCGCCAGCGCTGGCTGAAGAAGCCGTGGAAGAGGCGCAAGCTCCGATTGAAGGAGAGGTACGACATGCTTCAGGGCTCGCCCCAGGCGCGCGGCATTGTGCTGGAGAAGAGGGCTCTTGAGCAGAAGCAACCCCACTCTGGCCTGATTAAGTGCGTGAAGGTGCAGCTTTCCAAGAATGGCAAGGTCATTACTGCTTTCGCGCCCCGCGACAAGGCCATTAACTTCATTGATGAGCACGATGAAGTGACTGTGGCAGGCTTGGGCGGCTCGCAGAGAGGGCAGATGGGCTCTATTCCCGGCGTGCGCTACAAGGTCGTGGAAGTGAACGGCGTTGCACTTGACATGCTGAGGACAGGCAAGAAGGAGAAGCCGAAGAGGTAGTTGAAAACGTGATTGCATGGTTGAAAAACTTTTTGGAAAATATGACTTGACTGAAGTGAAGATAGAGGACCCGAGCATTGGGCCCTACATCAATGTTTCTCCCGTGATGCTGCCCCACTCGCACGGCAGGCAGGCCCACGCGCAATTCGGAAAGATGCGCGGGAATATTGTCGAGA
>JBAZVU010000123.1:0-3277 GCA_041660725.1 Candidatus Micrarchaeia archaeon
CCTGCGCTCAAATGGTACACGCCCGCCTCTATGGGCTCCTTCAAGAACCTGACAGCAGAAATTTCGCACTCAAACTCCTTGAGGCCCAGCACCTGCACGCCAGCAGCGCAAACAACCTCGCCCCTTCCAACCTCCTCTGACTTCACTCCCTTTATGCATAGGCCCACCCTGTCGCCGCTGAAAGACTCCTTCACATCAGCGTCATTCATCTGTATGCTGCGCACTTCCACGTCCCTTCCCGAAGGCATGAGCTTCAGCTTGTCATGCACGCGCACAGCTCCGCGCTTCACCACTCCCAGCGCCACTGTTCCAACGCCCTTCACGTCAAAGCAGTGGTCAATGTAAGCAAGTGCCTCGCCCTCCTGCCTCGCGCTCTCCTGTGCCAGCACCCAGTCCTTAGCCTCGCCAACAGATGCAAACACATTGCTGCCCTTCAAGCCAGTTTTCTCAATAAAAGGCGCAAAATCCAGCTCGCCAGCAAAAGCAGCCTTCATGCCAAGAACATCAAGGGCCACAATTGCCTCGCCCAGCGCAGCCGAGGGCGCATCAGCAACAACAAGCGCCCTGTCCACAAGCCCCAGCGCCTGCATCATGCACGCCAGCTTTGCAGGATAGGCAGCAGGGTCAATTGCGCTCACAATCTTCCCCTGGAAAACAGTATGATAAAATCCCAAATCATCAACAGCGCCCTTCTTGCCCAGCATTGCAGCAGCAGCAGCCCGCGCCTCCGGCTTCTCCCCTAGAATTGCAATATTCAAGCTCGCCATAAAACCACTTCAGTTCTTTCCAGTGCCGCCGAAAATTAATAAACCCTCATTCTCCACAGCACCGCATGGACATCTTGCAGGCGCTCCTGCTCGGCCTGGTGCAGGGCTTCACAGAATGGCTGCCCATCTCCAGCTCAGGCCACCTTGTAATAGCGCACACGCTCCTCAACATCCCTTCCAATGCAGCCTTTGACATAGTGCTCATGATTGGCACAATAGCAGCTCTTTTGATTTACTTCCGCGAAAAAATAATCTGGCTGCTCAAGGGGATAATATCACGAGAGAAAGGCGCAGTGCATTATGTTTTGTTGCTGGTTTTAGCAGGCATACCAACTGGCATCATTGGCTTTGCAGGCAAGAAGTTCTTCGAGGGTCTTTTCGCAATGCCCTTCCTAGTGAGCATCTTCATTTTCATCACAGGCCTCTTCCTCTTCCTTGCCTCGCGCGCGAAAAATGCCAGCAAGCCCATCACCACAACCTCTGCATTTGCAGTTGGCATAGCGCAGGGCATTGCAGTTGCGCCGGGCATCTCGCGCTCAGGCAGCACAATCGGCACGGCTCTCCTGCTTGGCGTGGAGCCCAAGGCAGCAGCAGAATTCTCCTTCATAGTGGGCATACCTGCAATGATTGTCGCTTCCCTTCTTGAATTCCAGGGCATGGGCGGCGTGGGCAGCAGCGCCCTTGCAATAGGGCTGCTTGCCTCATTCGCAGCAGGCTACGCCAGCATCGGCTTCTTCATGGAAATCCTGAAAAGGGGCAAGCTAGCCTGGTTCGCATACTACTGCCTTGCAGCTGGCATTGCATTTGCGCTTCTCACTTACGGGCGCTGATTCTTCCAGCAGCAAACATTCCTGCTGCCCCGCCAATGAGCGCAGTCACAAGCTGCAAAGGCCCCATTGCCATCAGGAACAGCGATGGCACGACAGCTGCATACACGAGCACAAGCGCAACTGCAAAAAGCAGCGCTGACTTGGCCAAAGACGCGCGGAGCACTCCACTCTTATTTTTCAGCATCCTCACGTAAACATAATTGCCCAGCCAAATTGCGGGGATGAAATACAGCAGGAAATTCGTTGCACTGCCAAAAACAATTCCGGAAACGTACGCGCCAATCGTCGGCACAACCACTATGGGCAGTATCTTCCACATCGAGCTCATGCGGAAAGCCGCGAGCGCAAGCAAAAAGTTCACAACGCTGCCGATGAAAAGCTGGTTCGGCAGGCCCTGCGAATGCCCGAAGATGATGGGCACGAAAAGCAGCAAGAGCAAATAGCCGGCAAACTCCCAGACATTTTCAGGCCTCACCGCAAACCCGCGCTTCTCCACAAATGCAAACTCATTTTCATTTTCCATTTCATCAGCCCCCTTTTCAGAACCTGCTCCTCTTTGTATAGCTGGTGTGCAGCAGCCTCTCAGCCTTCTCGCTTCCAGGCGCGCCCAGATAGTCTGCGTAAATCTTCATCACAACAGGATTCTCGTGCGACTTCCTTATCTTCGAGCCCCTGTCTGCGGAATAAATGGCCTCTGTCCTCTTTCTCAGCACATCAGGGTCGCGGTAAATTGGCTGCCCGCCGCCTCCAATGCACCCGCCAGGGCAAGCCATCATCTCAATGAAATGGTACTTCTCCTTCTGCTCCAGCAGCTTGCGCAAATTCGCGCCCCCGTGCGCAACTGCGAACCTCACTTCCTTCCCTTTAATCTCAATCTTGCCCTCCTTGATGCCCTTTACGCCCCTTATCTCGGAAAACTCCAGCTTTCCCGCGCTCTTCTTGCCTGCAAAATCGCTTGCAGTGCGCAAGGCAGCCTCCATCACCCCGCCAGTTGCGCCGAACAGCACGCCGGCGCCAGTTGAAACGCCCAGCGCAGAGTCAAACTCCTCATCCTTCAAATTCACAAAATCAATGTTCTTCAGCTTGATGAGCCTGCCCAGCTCCCTGGTGGTCAGCACATAGTCAACGCCGCTCTCCAGCTCAGGCCTTGTAGACTCGAACTTCTTTGCAGTGCAGGGCATTATGCTCACAACAACAATGTCCTTGGGGTCAATGCCAGCCTTCTGCGCATAATATGTTTTCGTCAGCATGCCGAGCATCTCATGCGGGCTCTTGCAAGTTGACATGTTCGGTATGAGCTCGTGGTAGAAGAACTCCATCATCAGAATCCAGCCAGGGCAGCAGGTTGTAATCATCGGGAATACGCCGCCCCTTTCAAACCTCTTCAGGAACTCAGTAGCCTCCTCCATTATCGTCATGTCAGCGCCCAAATCAACATCAAACACTTTTGCAAAGCCGCACTTCCTCAGCGCAGCAACCATCTTGCCAGTGACAAGCGTGCCAGCTTCCATTCCAAAAATCTCGCCCAGTGCAGCCCTTACTGAAGGCGCTGCCTGCGCAACAACGTGCTTCTTCCCGTCTTTCAGCGCAGCCATCACTTCCTCCAAATGCGACCTCTCAGTAATTGCGCCAACAGGGCAGTTCAGGATGCACTGGCCGCACTTTATGCACGCAACATCA
>JBAZVU010000124.1:0-2262 GCA_041660725.1 Candidatus Micrarchaeia archaeon
CAGGAGCCGGCAATTAGAGCATGGACGTCATTCTTTGACTCGCCATTGCCGGACAGTATGAACTCGCTCTTTTCAGAGCCCTTCTTTCCGCTGCCCGTTTCCTCGTAGAAGATGGTTGTCTTGAGGTTTTTGCCTGCAGGCACTTTTGTGAGCCGCGCATTTCCATCCCCGCCGGCAGGTATGACCACGTCGAGCGGGTTGAATTGTTTCTTGCCATCCTCGCCAACCAGCTCACAGCCAGTGACCCTCAGCTCCTTGTCGGAATTGCTGTAAAGTGCAACGGTGATTTCGCGGTTGCCTCCGACCTCGTCCACGCGCACCTGGTCAGTCCACTTGAAGACCTTGCCGCCCTGGAAGGGAGCTGGCTCGTCCTCTGGAGGCACGAAGTCCGGCGCTTTTTGGACTGTTGTAGAAAATGTCAGGCGCGCGGTCCGTATATCACTCTGGTTGAATATGAGGATCATCTCAGTGTCAGGAGCCTGGTTGGCGAAAAGGGACTGGTCAGGAGTGGCGAACTTCAGGTTTAGGACCCCGTCTACGGCCTCCCCTACAGGTATGTTCTTCATCTCGGAAGTGGCGCCCTCGAACACGATGCGGTTGCCCGCTGAAAGGGGCGGAATTATGCGCGCCCTGTCAAAAGTCACGCTTTTCGTTTCCCCGTTGTTTATCGTGACGTCATAGCCGATTATTGCCGTAACATCCTCAGTAGTGCTCCTGATGTCAAAACTGATGCAGGACGTCCACTCGTTCTTGCCCTCCGCGTTCTTGGAGAAGGACCAGGTAGTCACGCCGATGTTCTTGGCCATGCCGAGAATCTGCTGTGCCTCTGCCTTTTCCACAAGAGGCGGCTTGGTTGCAAACAGGTTGGCAGGCTTTGGCATTGGGCGCGTCCCGAAGACGAAAAAGGAGGTTGCGGCAAGTGCCACGAATAGAGTGGTGTACCCGGCGTTGGTCATGATTCTTGAGAATGGGCTGGGCTTTCTAGGCTCTAGGAGAGTAAGGCCATTTTTGCTGATGGGCTGGCCTGCCCCAGAACCCGGAGTCTGCTTTGAACCATGCATAATTACACCTCGTGAATTAGGCTAATATATGCATTTTTGCCTATTTAAACCTGTGCATTTCACGACGGTAGAAAATGCGCTGGAAAGGGTTATATAACTGGGCAGGGCAAGCTGTTTTGGTGGTATTGATGCAAAAACAGGCTGCAATTCTCGCCGTGGCATTCATTCTTCTTTTATCAGGCTGCATTTCAGTCGACTACGCGCACAAGGTAGAGCGGAGCGGGGACTCGCTGCTCTCCATGAAAATCGACATGTCTGCACTTACAAGCATGGCCGCAGGCATGAATGCAAGCCAGGGGTCTGAGACGGACCTGGAGTTTGCCAAGGTATGCGACGAGGCCAAGAGGCAGAATCCTGACATTGCCTGCGCCTATACAAGCGGCATAATCACGCTTTCAGGCCCGCTGAAGAAAGACGGGGGGCATTACGCATTCAGCACTGAACGGGGGCTCACCACAGTGCGCTATACGCTCGTGCTTGAGAAGATGCCTGAGCTGGCAAGCGGGCTGGGCCAGGAGCTTTCGGGCGCCGCAGGCGGCCAGGGCGCGCAGCAGCCACAGGAGAGCCTGAAATTCACAGACCCCAAGGCAGCCACACAGGCAAAGCAGAGTGCGGCACTGGTGAAGATGGCCTATGTTGTCGAAATGCCGGGCAGGATTGTGCAGGCAGAGGGTGCTGATGTTGTCACCGGGAACAGCGCGAAATTTGATGTGCTGAAGATGATGGAGAATGGCCAGAACATAGTGGTTGTTTCAGAGGAGGCAGACTATACGAACCTCGCCTATCTGGTTGTTGTGGTGCTGGTGCTCGGCGGCATTTTCATGCTTTTCAGGATGCGGCAGCAGGGCAAGAAGCTCCCGATTCCAACAAGCATGGCAGAGCTGAAAATAGACCCGGCACTGTCTGATTACATAAAGCAGTGCTATGCAGCTGGCTATACGCGGGAGCAGATAAGGAAGGAGCTGCTGGGCACAGGCTGGCAGGAGAAGGACGTGGATTACGCGCTGAAGAACTTCCGCTGAAGAAGAGCGCTGGTTCAGTAGGCTATCTGGAAGCCCTCGTAGCGCTGCTTGCCTGATTCCTCCTCGGATTCCACGCGCAGTTCTGAAACCTCGTGGCCCATGGCGCTGCCGATGCTGGAAGAAATCATGCTCTTGAACTCGGAAAGCACTGCGGCGTCTTTTGCTTCTGCCACTATTTC
>JBAZVU010000124.1:2272-3251 GCA_041660725.1 Candidatus Micrarchaeia archaeon
CTGTTGTTCTCCATGTTTTTCACATAGCCGGAAATGGCGAGCTTGCGCGCGCACTGCAGGACAAAGAAGCGGTAGTTCACGCCCTGCACGCGGCCGATTGCGCGGAGCTTGCAGAGTATCATAATTCACTTCCAAAGCCTGAGGCAGAATGCAGAAACAGGAAGCTCAAGGCCGAAGTTGCTCCGCACGTCGTCTGAAATCTCGCCAACATAGCCCACTTCCTTTCCAGCTTGCTTTATGATGCATGAGCGGCCTGCGGAAAGAGTGGGGCTGTCCTTGGGCACTATTTCGCACTTCTCGCCCAGCTCTGCAAGAAGCGCTTCCAGGGCGCTGCGAGCCTCGCTGAAGTTGGAGCTCGCGTGCGTGGACACTGCGCACAGCTCCAGGGAGCCTTTTCCTTCTGCATCATAGGCAAGGCCCAGCTCGAATATTTTCTGCGGCATTGGCACATGCCTGTTTTCCGAGAGTATGCGCAGCAGGTTCGGCAGCAGGTGCGTGCGCATGGACGTGAAATCAGCAGTGAGCGTGTTGATGGTGTCTGTCATGGGCGCCGGCTTCAGGCCCACGTCGCTGAAATTCAGCTTTGGGTTTGTGAGCGTCCAGCTCATTGCCTGCGTGTAGCCAAGGCCGAGCATGGCAAGGCGCGCGTCTGAATTGTCAGGAAGCGGGTGCGCTATTGAGTGGAAGGCAGGCAGCGTTTGCGGTATGTTGTTGTAGTCAAATGCAATGGCAACTTCTTCTGCCAGGTCCACCCAGTGCAGTATGTCCGGCCTGTAGCACGGGTATTTCACAGTGCCCTTGGAGCAGCCGTGCCCCATTTTCGCAAGCAGCGTGGCTGCCTCGCTTTCGCTTATGCCCGTGCCAAGCAGCTTGTTCGCCTTCTTCCAGTCGAATTTCATTTCTTTTGGTGCGAGGTCAGGCGTGATGCCGTCTGTTGTCTCAACAGTGAGTATTTTCGCGCCCCTGTCCGCGAGCAGGC
>JBAZVU010000125.1:0-3228 GCA_041660725.1 Candidatus Micrarchaeia archaeon
GCTGCCCCTGAATGCGAGCGTGCTTGCAGAGGAGGATGTGCTGGACTTGTACGGAGAGGTGTCCATGCTCGTGCCAGGGGATTTGCTCAAGGTGGAGCTGGGCGTGCCTTTGCTCGCGTGCTGCAAGGATGCAAAGAGGCGCAAGGTGAAGGCGCTGCTGTCTGGAAGCGGGGCAGAAGAATTGTTCGGCGGCTACCAGAGGCACTGGGAGGAGTTTGAGAAGGGAGGGGATGTCGGGGCAATGCTCAGGCAGGAGCTGGAGGATTTGCCTCTGCGGGATGTGAGGCGGAATGCGCAGGTTGCCGCGAGCGAGGGCATTGTGCTGAGGTGCCCGCTGCTGGATGCCGAGGTGGAGAAGCTTGCGATGATGGTGCCAGTTGAGGAGAAGTTTGCGAATACCGAGGAGAGGAAGAATGTGCTGAGAAGGATTGCAAGGGAGCTGGGCGTGCCTGCTGATGCGTGCGCAAGGAGAAAGCAGGCGCTGCAGTACGGGAGCGGGGTGCACAAGGTGCTGCTGAAAAGGCTTGGCGGGAAGCGGACCGCGCTATAACGGATTTATAAGTTTTTTGAGTCAAAGCGAAGCCCAAGTGAATTCAAAGGCATAGAGGAGGTGCTGAGATGACGGATGGAAACAGCATGAACATGATTCTTGCAGTCATTATAGCCGCGCTGATAATAGCCGGCGCAGTGATGCTTGCAGGCAATAACATTGCAGGCGCAGTGTCAAAGCTTGAGCTCAAGGTTCCGGCTTCAACTGGAACTGGCGGGACAGGCGGAACTGGAGGCACTGGCGGAACCGGCGGCACGGGCGGAACTGGCGATTCCGGAGCAGGAGCAGCCGACGGAGGCGCAATAGACGTCTCGTTCGCGAATGTTTTGCCCTCGCTGGGCCCCAGCAATGCAAAGGTGACTGTGCTGGTGTTCGAGGATTTGCAGTGCCCGTTCTGCGCCATATATGAAGGCAATGCGCTTGGCGGTGCGCAGTATGATTCCATAAGGAATGTGAGCGGCAAGATACGCGCTGAGTACATTGACGCGGGCAAGAGCGTCAGGCTCACGCCTGTGCTTTTCTCATTCCTTGGGCAGGAGTCTGTGCGCTCTGCTGAGGCTGCATTCTGCGCAGACGACCAGGGCAAGTTCTGGGAGTACCACGATGCGCTGTTCCTGAGCCATGACGGCACTGAGAACAAGGGAAGGCTCAGCGATGCCAACCTGAAGAAGTTCGCAACCGACCTGGGCCTGGACACTGCCGCGTTCAACTCGTGCTTTGACTCGGGCAAGTACACGGACAAGGTGGCGCAGATATACAGCGACACCACTTCCAAGACGCCCGTAAGCGGCACGCCGAGCGTGATGATAAACGGCAAGAAGGTCAGCGACGTTTCGTGGGCTGGCATAAAGGCAACAATAGATGCCGAGCTTGCGAAGTAGCTGTTCTTTTCTTTTTTCCTTTGACAACTTTGTTGTCAAATATTGACAGCCGGGCTGTCAATCCTTTTTCTATTTATTTTTCAAATAGCTGGCTAGCAGGGCTGACGCGTCGTTGATGAAGTCATGCCTGCTTGCATAGCCGAAGTGCGCATGCTCGGAAAGCAGGTAAGGATGCGGCTCAAGGTGCGCAACTGTGATGACGCTCTCGTCAGATGCATGCGCAAGCCCGCCGTGCTGGCCGTAGACTGAGGATGCAAGGCCGCTTGCGCGGAAGCTCGTGGAGCTTATTGTCGCGGGCTTCGTGGGGTTGTGCTGGAAGGAGAAGCTGAAGGTGTGCGAGGCAGGCGAGTTGTCCAGCAAATTCACGCCGTCCTTTTTCACGCCATGCACTGCAGCTTCGAATTTGCCATTGCCCAGGTCTGAAAAGGAGAATTCGCCATTTGAGAATTTCACTGCAAGATAGCCGAGGAAAACCTCAGCCTCTGGCTTTTTTGCAATTGCCTGGCTGACAAGCACAAGGCTGTCGCCGTCAAATGCAATGCTGCGGCAGAAGTCGTGCGCCCAGTCATTGCGCAGCTGCACGCCGTCAACTGTCAGCTGCTGGTAGTATTTTGTGGGCACTGCAACTGCTGCCTTTGCCTCGAAAAGAGGGAGGGAAATCTGAAGAGGAAAGGGAAGGTTGGAGAAGAGGAGCGGGGCTGGGGAGATGCTTTTGGATGCGCCGAGGCGCACTCCGTCCCTGGCAGCCCATTCCTTCATCTGCGCGAGGTAGGCAGAACCTTGCAAATTCAGCAGGACAGCCATGGAACTACTCTTTGCCGTGCTTGTGGCCAGCGTGCGGGTCCTTTGCTCCTTCCGTTTCTTCAGGCTTGCGCTCGTAAATCTCGACAGCGTCTATCTTCTTTATCTCGGACATGTGGCGCAGCACATTGGCTACGAACTCGGTCTTTGCGATTATGAAGTTCATGTCCTTGGCAATGAGCGCTCCGAAGCGCGCTTCAAGCACGTCGCCCTTGACCTCGAGCGAGCAGGCCTTGTAGGTCTCGCCCTGGAAGCTGCGGCTGAGCAGCTCCTGTGCGCGCGCTTTCGTGCCTTCCACCAGGCCGCTGACTTTCACGTCGTAGATGAGCTTTTCGCCTGCAAGCGGGTGGTTGAAGTCCAGAGTAACGCGGCCGCCCGTAACGCTGCGCACTGTTGCGCGCCTGTCGTCCATGTTGAGAACTAGGCCTGGGTAGGGGTCAATGTCGCGCTTGCGGAATTCGCCGACTGGCATGATGCGAACCAATGTTGGGTCGCGGGGCCCGAAGCCGTTCTCAGGCGTGAGCTCGACCTTGCGGCTCTCGCCGTCCTTCATTGTCAGGAGCGCCTCCTCAATGCCCTTGAGCGAGGTGTTGCTGCCCAGTATTACCAGGCCCGGCCCGTACACGCCGTCCTCCTGGAATATGCCGGCCTTCTTGGCCTCTTCGGCGCTCGTGGCCTCTATTACAAGGCCGTCCGAGGCGCGCTTGCCTATGAACTCGATTTTCACCCAGTCTCCATTCTTCATGAAATCACCTATTGAAAGTGCACCAATTCGCCTTTGCACTTTTATAACGTTTTCGCAGGAAAATAGGGCCATGGCGTTTATTTCAAGAGAGGATGCGCTGAAGCTTATTGCGCTGCTAGTGGTGGCGCTCTTCATATTCGAGACTTTTGCTTACCAGGGGCCCGGCACAAATACACAGCAGCCCGTGGACACGGGGCAGATTGCGCCGAGCGCATCTGTTGCAGGCGCTGCAATAGTGGATGCAACAGTGC
>JBAZVU010000126.1:0-3191 GCA_041660725.1 Candidatus Micrarchaeia archaeon
AGCGCAATCGCAAGCCCCACAATCCCGCCAATGGCGCCAATCAGGCAGGACTCCATTATGAACACTTCCATTATTGCGCTCTTCTTCGCGCCAACTGCCTTGAGCAGGCCAATCTCCCTTGTCCTTTCCATCACTGACATGAACATCGTGTTTGCAACTCCCACCCCGCCAACAACAAGAGAAATTGCAGAGAGCCCTCCAAGGAAAAGCGCCAGCATGCCAGTAATCACGCTTATCTGCTCCATGATGGTGGCGGACGTCATTATCGTGTAATCCTTCTCATCCTGCCTCACCTTGTGCTTTGCAGCCAGCTTTGCATCCAAGGTCTTCACAACCTCGTCCATGTCCGCTCCCTTTGCAGCCCTGCCCCAGACCATTGTGAGCTCCTTCTTGCCAACCGTATTGCCCAGCAGCCTTCTTGCATCATCCAGGGGCATGTAAACGTCGCTGTCAGTGCCCCCTCCCAAAAGCCCGCCGGCCTTTTTCATTATGCCTATGATGCGGTATTTTTCTCCTGAAATCGTGACAACCTTGTTGATTGTCAGCTTCTCTGCAAATGCCTGCTCAGCAACATTCGCTCCCAGCACAAGCACTTTTGTGTCGCCCGGCTTGATGTTGCGGCCCCTGTCTATTTTCACCGTATTCTCAGATGCCTTGTAGAATGTGTCAGTATCCACTCCCGTCACTGCCATTGTCGTTGTCTCGTTCTTGTAATTAAGGTCAAAATATCCCAGCAGCCCGCCCGTGACAGTTGCAGGCACAACTCCAGGCGTGCGCTTCATCTCGTCCAAATCATTGGTGCTCAGCGACCCTGACAAGGTTGCAAGGCTGCTCAGCCCGCCGCTGCCAGTTGACGGCATTATGATTATCATGTCAGCGCCGAATGCCTCCAGCTCCTTCTTTATCATGCCGTCCAGCCCCTGCCCTATTCCGATGAGCGTCACTATTGCCGTGATGCCTATCACGATGCCCAGAATGGTGAGCCAGCTGCGCAACTGCCTGTGCATCAGGCTTGACATCACGTACTTGAAAATGTCCGCGTGCATTTTTGGTTCACCACTGCTCATTCATACCGCAACGCTTCAACCGCAACCAGTTCAGCAGCCCTTTTCGCAGGGAAGTATCCTGAAATTGCGCCAACGCTCACTGCAAACAGCATGCCAAAGCCTGCAAGCTCAGGCGAAATGGCGCTCGGCGCGCCAAGCATATTCAGCACAAATGAAATCAGCAGCCCTATCACAATGCCGATGATGCCTCCAATGGCGCTGATGAGGCACGACTCGATTATGAACACCTCCATTATGGCATTCCTCTTTGCGCCAACTGCCTTCATCAGCCCTATTTCCCTTGTCCTTTCCATCACTGACATGAACATCGTGTTCGCAACTCCTACTCCGCCCACAACAAGCGAAATTGCGGCAATTCCCCCGAGGAAAAGCGTCAGCAGCCCTGTAATGGTGCCAACCTGCTGCTGTATTGACTCGCTAGTGAGCACTGAGAAATTCCTCGTCTTCTCCGTAACCTTCCTTTTTTCCATCAGCCTCTTGTCCAGCCTTTTTGCAACCTCTGGCGCGCTCTGCCCCGGCATCACGCGCGACCACACGCTGGTTATCTGGCGCGGCCCGAACTTGTCCCCTAAAATAATGCGCGCATCCTCCTGCGGTATGTAAACCTGCGGCTCGCCGCTTGTAAGCCCTCCGCCAGCGCTCTTCAAAATGCCAATCACGCGGAAGCTGTCCCCGCCTATCTTGATTTGCGAGTTCAGCAGGATTTCCTCCCTGAAGGCATCCTTGGCCTGGTCGTGCGAAAGCAGCACCACCTTGGAATCGCCTGCCTTGAGGAGCCTGCCCTGCTCTATCTTCAGCAAATTCCCGAATGTCTTTGCAAATGCGCGCGTGTCCACCCCCACAACAGTGGTGGTGATGTTCTGGTCCTTGTAGGAAAGGCTCATCCTGTCGCCCACAGTGGAAGTGACGGAGCTCGGGTCAATGCCCGGCGTCCTTTTCACCTCCTCCATGTCATTGAGCGTGATGAGGCCTGAGCGCGTGGGCGGGCCGCTTATGCCTATGCTGATGCGCGGCGTGACTATCACAGTGTCAGAGCCAAAGCCCTCAATCTCCTTTTTTATGCTTGCATCCAGGCCCTGCCCCACTGCTATCAATGTCACTATTGCCGTGATGCCTATCACGATGCCCAGAATGGTGAGCCAGCTGCGCATCTGCCTGCTGCGCAGGTTCGCTACAACATACCTGACCAAGTCGGCGTGCATTTTACCAAACCGCCGCGCCTACCTTTTCTTCTTGTTGAGCAGCTGGCCCAGCTTTGCATGGGCAAATGCCTTTGCGCCCTCAAGCTTTCCCTTCTTGTTCGCGTACCACAGCACCACTGCAATGATTACGAGCAGCAAAATCATCGCCGTGCCGTCCCCTCCCCCGTTTCCGGAGGCAATTGCCGCAATGTCGGCTGACACCACGTCTATGTACGCAATCTTGCTCACCACATGCTCCTTGTTGTAGGCATCGAAGAACGTCACGTTTATGCGCATCGGGTACCTGCCAGGCGCAAGGCCAGGCTTCACGTAAACGTCGTACTGCGTGCTGCTGTAATCGCCCACGTCCAGCTCGCCTATGAAGCCATAGGGCGTGCCGATTACCTCGACGTCAGGCGTAGTGAACAGCTCTGCGCTCACTGCCTTGAGCTTGCCAGTGCCCGTGTTGGACACCTGCGTTGAGAGCGAGTACACCCTGCCTGCTGTCACTGGCTTTGGCGAGGGCTCTGCAATCACTGAGACGTCATACACGCCCAGTATCTCAACTCCGAACAGCTTGCTTATCGATGTTGATTCGCCCTGCGCATTCACAAAAGATATGGTGGCATTCAGCGCATAATAGCCCGGCACAGTGTTGCCGTTCACGCCCATCCTGAAGTTGGCGGTCTTCTTCTCGCCGGCCCCCAAATCCCCTATTCCGCGCTCAGATGTGTCGAGGGCCACAAAGTAGTCCGAACTCCTCCTGTCAGTGCCAATTGTCACTATTGACGCATAGGCCGGCTCGCCGCCGTTGTTCGTGATGTCCAGCGCCAGGTCGAACTTGTCGCCAGGGTGCACGTTGTCATTGCCTGCGCGCGCAGCAATGCCGAAGTCAACAGAGCTTTTCACCACCCTTATGGGGCCCACGTTTACCTGCCCGTTG
>JBAZVU010000127.1:0-3179 GCA_041660725.1 Candidatus Micrarchaeia archaeon
TTTCCTTTTTCATATTTCTCACGCTCCTTTTAATGGTTTTGCCTTGCTGCCAGAAGCAGTCCTCCCAACAGCAGGACGACGCTGGCTATTCCTAGATAAAGCAAGTTATCCCCGATTGAGGAGAAGAACTTGCCAATACCCGCGATGATATCTCCTGGAAGGCTTACGACTGAAGTGCCACTGCGCCCCAGACCACCTATGAAGCCATCAAACCAGCTCTGCACGCCGCCAATTAGGTTTCCAAGCTGGCAGAATGGATTGAGGCCGCAGGATGGCGGCGGGAGGACTACGGGTTGCGCAGGCTTTGAAGTGAGAGCGACTGCACCCAAGATAAGAACTGCCGCTGCAAGCACGACTACAATGGCATACGTCGTTTTCTCGTCCATGGTACTCACTTTTTAGTCCTGAGCAGCAGGTACAGAATTATGAGAGCCGCCACAACCACGACAACTACGATGATGATGGTCTGGTCGTTCTTTTGCACGCAGGCATTCTGCGTTGCGTCGTAGGTCATACCAAGCCCCAAACAGTATTTCGATGCATCGGAAACCGTCGGGGGTTGGGTGTTCTGCCCTAGGCAGGTAGCCCAAGTAGAGCTGTCAAGCCAGTTGCAGCTCTTGATGATTGGAATGTCGGCTGCAGTACAGGCGCCCGAGTGCGAGATGCCTGCGCGCGCTGCATTTGCAGTGCAGGGATTTGAATATGTGCGCCCATCAGCTCCGCAGACGGGCGAATATTCCTGCGGGCAGTTTATCGGCGGCGGGTTGATGATGTTGCTGCCGAAGCTGAAGATGCCTCCGAAGATGTCCTTTCCAGTATTTACGACGCCGCCTACGGCGTTTTGAATTGCGCCCAAGCCACCACTGACAAATTGAGTGATGCCGCTTGTGGCGCCACTGATGAAAGTGCTGACGTTTGTTGAGGCGCTGCCGAGGAAGCTGCTAACGGAGTTCGTGGCGTTGCTGAGGACCGAGGTAGCACTGTTGTAGATGCCGCTCACGGTCTGCTGCCCCCATTGCAGGAGCCTGCCAGCTTGACAGCCAAAGTCGAAAGTGCCACACTGCTGAGGCGCGCTCTGCGCGCTAGCCATGCCGACAAGAAGAGCGAATGCGAAGATGGCGAATATCGGTTTCATGAGCATGTACCCCCTAGGCCATAAAGCCAGTTTATCAGCGTGTTTTCACAGGCTGCCGTATTGAGGCTGCTTGCTGCATTCTGAACAGTGCTAGATGCTGTATTCCAAAGGCTTGCAGAGCCGTTCCAAATCCAACTGACGGCTTGCTGCCCAGTGTCGATGAGGGTCTGAGGAATTGAGGTGATGGTATTCACTGCGGAGCTAGCGACATTTGTTGCGCCAGGCACCAAGGAGGTCGTGGCAGTGGAGAACCATTGCACGGTCTGTCCGAGAAGGCACTGGACATCCCGCAATGCGCAGCCACTCGGAGTCCCTGTCGGAGTACTTGGGCTTGCGCCGCCACTTTGACAGTTGGAATCGTAGCTGTACCACTGCCGTGGCTTTCCTGCAACGTCAAGACATTGCTCATAGTGCTGAGTTGCACCATTCGCGCATTTTATCTCGTTCCTGACTGCACCGAGAGTGCAAATTTCCGTTCCCGTGCTGCTGCCAGCAGAAGTGCAATATTGGGTGTAGCCGACGGTGCAGGCTGCTTGGGTCGTCATGCAAGCCTGCCCCACCTTTACTGGAGCGCTGCCCGAGCAAATGGTTCCCTGTTCAGGAACTCCGCCAGGACGCAAGCAGATGTTCTGATTTCTGTCGTATTGCCCGCCTGCCGCCGCGCAAACCTGCTCTAGCTGAGACGGAGTGAGCTGTGTTGGTCTTGCGGGTGGACTGGAGCTGCTGATAATAATGATTGCAGAAGCCGCGACGATGACGACGAGCAATATCATCAACGGCAGCGCGATTCCCTTCACAAAGATACCCTAACGAGATACAGACGGGCTATTTAAAAGCCATTCTACACTTGAACTTGAGAGGTAGGTTCGTTATTTGCAGAACTATATCCAGCCGAGTGCCCACATTGCGAGGATGCCAAGCCCCACGATGCTGCCAGCGCGGACATAGCTATCAGGGACGAATATCAATAGGATGAGAAGGATTATGATGAGAAGGTGGCCTAGGGCGAACTTCTCTATGAAGCTGTCGAAGAAGCGAAGCTTATTCGGGAAGTTTGCAAGGCATTTTTCCTCTGTGCCAAAGCCAAGGATGCAGAAGTCCATAGGACCGCTGAAGAACGTCTTTTTCAAGTCTGCGAGGCCTTGGAGAAGCCCTTTCTGAACGCGGATGGTGATGCGCACAGTGCGCTGGATTTCCCCGCTTGTGAAGACGAGGACGGTGGAGTAGGTCTTTCCGAGTTCGGCATCTCCTGGGATTTGGCAGTAGATTTTGACATCGCTAGTTGAGCCGACATTCAGGGTGCTGTTGAAGCCTTGTGGGAAGAAGCACCATTTTTCTGCGCAGTTCACGCCCGTACCTGCATCGCATGTGAAGTTCGCTTGAATGTCATCTATGGTTGAGTTGCCGATGTTGATGAGGATGACTGTGGGCATACGCAGCGTCATGTTCGGCAAGGAGGGGTCGAATGGGCTGCCAGTTATCTCGCGTGGGCTGACTACAAAGTCCTTGGACTGGTTTCCACCATGCTCGATTATGACCGTGCCGCCTGGCGGTCCCCCTCCACCAGGAGGGCAGTTTTCTCCCGTTATTGGGTCGCAGGTTTTTTCTTCTTCTGGCGGGGGCTTTCCACCGCCGCCACCAGGACCGCCTCCTGTAAAGATGTAATATGTCAGCATGAAAGCGTGGGAGCCTTCAGTCAGCGACATGCTTCCACTGTGTGAATTATTTACAATTATGAGGGCGCCTGATGAATTTTCTCCGAGCAGAATGCCAGTGGTTATTCCATCTACTACGAGGTTTGAAAGCCCTGCTACGCGCTCAGTCCAACGGGTCAGCGTGAGGTTGTCTATATAGTGAAGGACGGGCAAGGTCAATGTGGTTTCGTTCTCACTTATGTTGAGGATGGCATTGTATTTGTAGGAGAGGTAGTTCAGGAGATTTTCACTCGTGAGAGAGCCATTCAGTTCTTGCGCCGTCATTCCCGTCCAGTTCGCATAGGCGAATGCAAGGGAGGAGGCAGGAGAACTGAGCTCCACTGTTGAAG
>JBAZVU010000128.1:0-3088 GCA_041660725.1 Candidatus Micrarchaeia archaeon
TCTTTGCTTCCTTCTTGGCTGCAGCCTTCTTCTTAGGTGCCATCAATACCAACCCCTTTCAATCTACTTCTTGGCGCGGATGTCCTTGCGCTTCGGCCTCAGGTAGCGGTAGCCGCACTTTCGGCACTTCTCAACGCCCTTCTTGTTGCGGCTCTTGCACTTCTTGCATATCCATATCTTGGAGATGACCGCGTCTGCAATTGGAAATTTGCCCATAATTATCACCGTTCTACTGAGCCTTATTGGAGGGGCAAACTTATATATGGCTTTTTAAGTGCTGCCGGCGTAAATAAGGGCGTTCCGAGAGGAGTTCTCAAAAGAACCTTAGGTTCTTTTGGCCCCTGTAGCTCATCGGTAGAGCGGTCGCCTTGTAAAGGCTTTTTCTTTTGGGAAAAGAAAAACCCTGGAAAAAGAAAACAGGAAAGCGACAGGTAGCGAGTTCAATTCTCGTCGGGGGCTCTGTTATAATGGCAAAATCATCAGGCGCATCTATCCTGCGCGAGATAATTCTGGGAGGCCAGGACGGCCTTGTCAACGTGCTCGGCCTTGTGCTGGGCATGGCCAGTGCAACCAACAATGCGCACCTGGTGATAGTGGCAGGCCTTGCAGCCACATTTGCAGAGTCGTTCTCAATGGCCGGCGTTGCCTACACTGCCTCAAAAGCCTCGCGCGACTACTACCTCTCCCAAAAGAAGGGCGAGCAGTCGCATGAAATCTCCTGGGCCTCGGACCTGCAGAAGGAGCGCCACCCAATCCACTCTTCCGTCATTGTCTGCACCTCGTGCATCATAGGCTCGCTCATTCCTCTTTCCCCTTTCTTCATTCTCCCTGTTCAGCAGGCGATTTTCGCCTCCCTTGCGCTTTCCCTTGCAACTCTCTTTTCAGTCGGCGCGCTCAAGGCCAAGTGGACAGTTGGCAAGTGGCACAGGAGCGGGCTGGAGATGGCTGCAATAGGCATTGGCGCAGCACTCATCGGCTATGCCATAGGCACCCTGCTGGGCGTGCGGGAAGTTTGATTTAAAAAACGCTCTGGCATAAGCATAGCCGAGGTGTCATCATGGGCGAGGAAATCACATTTGCAGCAAACGCAAAAGGCTGGATATCAATAAAGAAAATGAGCATTGACGAGAAGACAAAGCCAGAGGAAATAGCGGCCATTCTCGCGGGCATCACTGCCACCATTGACAGGAAGGGCTTTGAGTTCGCAGGCGTGAAGACCGACATCATTGACGCCTATGTTGACAACCTCACCAAGGGCAAGAGGAAAGGATACGGCAACCTCGCAGAAATATTCGGCAAGCTCAGCAACAGCGAGCTGAAGGCCAAGCTCATAGAAGCAACTGACGCGGAGAAATACCCAGTAGCCGAATCCTACTTCCTGTGCAAGCTTCTCAAGAACCTCGGCTATTCTGCGTGGATTGACGGCGCAGCGCTCATGGCTGCCTACCCAGACCTGAAGATACCAAAGCCAAGGGGCAACTTCGGCAAGAAGAAAAAGGCGTGAGTGGGGCCACTGAGATTTGAACTCAGGTCGCCAGGTCCCAAACCTGGAAGCATACCAGACTAGCCCATGGCCCCGTGAGGAATAATTTTCCCGCCGAACTTTAATAACCCACCTAGTTCTCAATTCCTTTCCACAAAACCAGCACGCCCCCTGTTTTTCCGGGCCTCACCCTCTTTATCGCAAAGCCGTTGGAAGTATAGAAGCGCACTGCCCGCACATTCGACTCCTTCACCACAAGCTCAATGCTTGCCTTGCCATTCTTCTTTGCAAACCCGACAGCCTTCTGCAGCAGCAGCGTGCCGATTCCCATTCCCTCGAATTTTGGCGCAACTGCAATGCCATTCATGAATGCATCCCTCTCGCGCAGCTTCACGTCGACAAAGCCCACAAGCTCCCTTCCTATTTCAGCCACGAAATAGGTCATGCCGCCTGCAAGGCGCCTTCTTATCTCATTCCTGTCCAGCCTGGCATCAGGGAAATATGCATCGCAGAGCACCACGACCGCAGGTATGTGCCCCTCGCCCATTTTCCTAATTGCAACTTCCGTCGTCAGCACCATGCACCAATCGGGCGTCTGAAATCTTAAATAGGTAATCGTCGATACCCGCATGGTGCTAGTGGGATGGCTTTTGATATCAGCGCTTTCACGCAGGATTGGCTGCCTCTCGGCATGATTGCCCTCTTCACTTCCTTCATGCTCGTCAGCATCGGCTACATACTCAGCAAGGGCTTCCACCTGCCGAAGCTAGAGGCCTGGGCAAGGTCGGAATACCGCGAAGTGCTGATCTCCGCACTCATAATCGCAGGCCTTGTTTTCAGCATAGGCATAATCGACATGGTGAACTCGCAGTTCAGCCCTGCCTACAGCTCCGAACCCTCGCCCGTGTGCCAGGCTGCCTATGCCCCGGGCACAACCTTCTACACTGCTTGCACCTACTTCGAGCACAGCAGCGACGGCATGCTCGACCTCTACTACACCCTGCTCATAGCCGACCGCTACATTGCAAAGCTCTCGAGCTTCTACTACAACATAGCAGTGCCCCTCTGGCTCGCAACTGCAACTGTTTCGCAGAGCCCCAAGGGCGGCGTGTCCATACTGAGCACAATGATTGCAGTGGGCCTTGACACAATCTCAACTAGCGTCTTCCTGCAGATGGCCCAGAAAGTGCTGCTGCAATTCTTCTTCGAGAACTCCTTCCGCTGGCTGCTGCCTGCTGGCATAATTCTGCGCACCTTCGGCCTTTCGCGCAAGCTCGGCGGCACGCTAATAGCAATAGCAATAGGCACGTACGTAGTCTTCCCGCTCGCAGCTGTCTTCGCATCCCACGTCTACGCTTCAATAGCAATAAACCCCATAATCATCCTGCCCACAGAGCCGCCTGACCTGCAGGACACCATGATATGCAACCCGTTCGTAAACCACTTCATGAAGCTGGGCTCAGTTGCCTGGTGGTTCATCTGGTTCTCAGGCCCGTGCAGTGCGGCAACTTACGGATGGTGGGCGTGCATGCTCGCGCACTTCCCGCAGGCCCAATCCCTCTATAATGCAGCCAACTCCATCTTCCTCGTAGCCAATGCGCCAGT
>JBAZVU010000129.1:0-3081 GCA_041660725.1 Candidatus Micrarchaeia archaeon
GATTTTGAAGCGCTGCAGCAGTCATCAGCCGGAATCTCCGACATGGCGCGCGCAAGGATATACTGCGGGCTCGTGTTCCTGGAGAAGGGGCGGCAGGCAGAATATGCGGGGTCAAATTCCAACTCCAGCATTCGCTACAAGCCCTCCGTAGTGTCTCCAGAAGAGGCGAATCAGCTTGAGCGCGAACTGAAGGGCATAAAGCGCAGGAACGACCCGGACGCGCCGATGCAGAGAGACGTAAGTTCTGCTTTGCACACTCTCAACGAGGACTGGTTTTTCAAATATAGGCGGCAGAATGCCCATGGCGGGGCAAAAGGGGGTGCATGATGATGGCTGCTGATAAATGGCGGAATGAGCTGGAGCGTTTGTGCACAAAGATTTCCGCAGCAAATGGCGCGAATGACCAGCGCCGCGCATCAGAACTCAACGAAGTGCTGCGCATCGCGCTGGATGCCGACTCCACCCTGCGGGCTGTGGAGGCTGACGCAAAAGGCCTCAACCTGCGCGGGCTCAGGCTGCAGGATACTGCGCTTCTCGGCATTGACTTTTCCTCCTCGGACATCAGCAATGGCGATTTCTCCGGCACCAAGCTTCCGAATGCAAAATTCGTCGGCTGCATCCTGGACAGCACCGCCTTCATCGGCAGCACGCTGGAAGACGCCGACTTCTCGAATGCGAAAATCACAAAAGCCGATTTCAGGGGTGCGTCTCTCATCGGGGTGAAGGGCTTCGGGAGCGCAAGCATATCCGGGGCCATGATAGACGAGACCCAGGCGGTGGACGTGGCCATCTCAATATTCGGGGAGGCCGCCACAAGGAGGATGGTTGGAAAGGAGGGCCTTGACAAATTAATCGGGCGGCTGGAGGGGCGCGGCTTTTCGGTTGAACGCCTTCAGAATGCGCAGCTCCGGCAGGCACTGCGCGAGATAGAGCAGATGGACCTGACCCGTGGCAACACCCGCAGGATGGTCCAGCAGGCATTTGGAAAAATAGGCGCTGGCGAGCAGCCCTTCATACCCACGGTTGTTGGCGGGGGAAAAGGAAGGCAGACGCGCTGAGCCTGCGCTCAGCTTTATTAATTTTCATCAGCCTAGCTTCAAGATGAGCCTCAAAAAGATAGATTCCATTTCTGAAGAGGGCGATGTCACAATAGCAGGGCGCGTCATGCGCTCCCATGAGTCGCAGTCACTCTACCTCTACACTATTCTGGACGAGGGCGGCTCCATTGACGTAGCAAGCTACTCGCCCTTCCCCCTAGGCGACTACGTGCAGGTGCACGGCACTGCGAAAAAGCACGGCAGCTACATGGAAGTTTATGCAATAGACATGAACCGCCTCATAGGCGATGCGCGCGACATTGTCTCCCGCGATGTGGAAAAGGCGCTTGCAAAGGAATGCGAGCCCCTCAAAGTGCAGAAGCAGCTGGTTGAGGACGACGTGATGAGTGCTCTTGCCGCGCCCTTTGACGACGCAGCCCGCAGGATAAGGCGCGCCATTTTCTCCTTCAGGCCAATAATGCTCAGGTACAATGGCGATGCAGACGGCATATGCGCAGGCCTGTGCATCAAGCGGGCAATAGAGCACCACATCGGCAGGGATGCAAAGAGGCGCCTGTTTTTCGCGCAGAACAACCCCGCAGTCTACTCAGAGGGCGATGCTTTGCGCGATGTCAGCCTGCTGCGCATGCTGCCTGACCAGATGGGCACGCCCCTTGTAATACTGGTGGACTTTGCAGCCAACTCCGAAAGCCTTGAGGCAATAGAGCTGCACAAGGGCGCTGCAAACGAGCTGCTCATAGTTGACCACCACCCATTTGACCCGAAAATGCCGGTCCTCGCAGAATGCTTTGTCTCGCCAATGACTTGCAATGGCACCTCGCACTACTGCACAGGCCTTCTTGCAGGCGAAATAGCCAAGAGAGTGGCGGAAGTTGACATCGAGGAATTCCAGAAAATAGCAATGGCCGGCGACAGGAGCAAGCTCATCGAGGCAGATGCAGAGCACCTGCGCATTGCACAGGCGCTCGACTTCCTTGCAATCTACCAGAAGGCCGTGAGCACGCTGGACTTCTACGACACCTCGCTGCAGGACAAGAAGTTCATGGACTCAGTCTACGAGCAGTCAGTTACAAAAATGAAGCACAGCGCCGACGTTGCAAAAGAATTCGTGAAAATGCGCGAGTTCCAGAATGGCTTCATATTATGCAAGATACGCATGGATGCGGCCGCGAAGAAGGGCGAGTTCCCCACAAAGGGAAAGACAACCGGCGCAGTGCACGACGAGTTCGCGGCAAATACTGACAGGCCCCTCGTGACCTTAGGGTACGGCGAGCGCATGATTTCCATCCGCGCCAACCCGCAGGCTCTTGCGCGCGGCTTCAATGCAAGCAAGATGATTGAAGCGCTGAAGGCCGACATGAGCAACAGCATAGAAAGCGGCGGCGGCCACGCTGTCGCAGCCTCGATAAAAGTTAATAAGGGGTTCGGGAAAATCGTGCTGGACTGGGTTTGCGACTGGATTGAGAAGCTATGAGCGGCTGGCCTTGCGCCTGGACTGGAACATCATGAAACTTCCCCGCAGCCTCTTTGGCGGCCTGAGCAAGAACGTCATACTCCTGGGCATAGTGAGCATGCTCACTGACATCAGCAGCGAAATGATATTTCCCATCCTCCCTCTCTTCCTCGTCAACATACTTCACACTGATGTATCAATAGTGGGCCTGATAGATGGATTGGCAGAAAGCACTGCGGACATCACAAAGCTCATCTCGGGCTGGTATTCGGACAAGATAGGCAAGCGCAAGCCCTTTGTGCTCTTCGGCTACGGCCTTTCAACAGTCACCAAGCCGCTTTTCGCAATTGCAACAATGTGGCAGAGCGTCTTCGCAATCCGCTTTGCTGACCGCGTGGGCAAGGGGCTGCGCGTGAGCGCGCGCGACGTCATGGTCGTGGAGTCAACTGAAAAGCGCTTCATGGGCAAGGCATTCGGCTTCCGCAAGATGATGGACTCTCTCGGCGCTGTCATCGGCCCTCTTCTCGCCTTCGCGCTCCTTCCCCTTCTCGCCTCAGCAACAGACCCATC
>JBAZVU010000130.1:0-3075 GCA_041660725.1 Candidatus Micrarchaeia archaeon
GGCGACGCACGCAATTTCTACGGAGAAACAGAAGCTACAGCGCTCAACGTGATGCTCTTCAATGCAGCAGTGAACAGCTCCTACCGCACAATAATAATGGAGCAGCCCGGCCTGCCTTTCAGCAGCGCAAACGTAACTGCACTGCGCCAGTTTGTGCAGAATGGCGGAACGCTCATCTTCGAGGGCCAGGGCAGCGGCGGCGAAATTCTCATAGACAACATGGGCGCAACTGCCTACAATGGTGCACCTGCAAGCGGCATAGTTGCGCTGGAGGACTGGCTCGTGCCCGAAGCGCCAGGCACTGCGGTCTCCTTCACCGAATCCGCATGGTCCTTCTACAGCGCAGAGGGCGCTGCACCCATAATAATGGAGGTGGCGGACGCTGCCAACAGCTCGCGCGGCCTGATAGCGCAATGGCAGTACGGCAACGGCCGCATCTATTACATAACTGACATCAACGGCACCATCGGCGGCTCTGAGCTCTCCTCAATCATCCCGCTGGCAGGCGAGAAGCTCAGCTATGGCGTGGCGCCGCTGAATGACAGCCTCGACGTATTCGTTGCCAAGCGCTCCGGCGTGCTCACAACAGACGGCGGCGAGGGCAGGCGCATGATGTCAATGGAACTGCAGGTCTGGAGGCAATAATATGCAAGACAACGGGCACCGCGGAGTGTTTTTCTCTGTTGACGCGCTCTTCGCGCTCTTTGCAGTGCTCTCGCTAATCACAATGCTCTCCCTTCTCTCCTTTGACTCCACCTCGCCTGAAATGTCAATGCTCGCAATGCACTCGCAGTCCGGCGACGCAATAGACGCCCTTGCAAAAACCTCGCTCGGCGACATAAGCCACGAGCCAATAGCCCGCCACCTCTACTCCCAGAACCTCTTCTCAGCAAGGGACAAGAACAAGACCCTTCTCGACATCATTGGCACGCTCTGGGCAACGAACGACACGCAGAACATCACGCTCTCCTCGAATGTCAGCAGGCTTCTTGAGCCAATGCTGCCGGCAAACGCAAGCTGGGCCTTCCTCATAGACAACGACACTGTTTACAACAGCTCGCCAATGGGCGAGGGGCGCTTTGTCACCGGCGTGAGCAGGCGCATGGCAAGCGGCTACAAGCTCTCGGAGCCGGTCATCGGCTACGTATCTCGCGCCTTCCTCTCCACATTGCGCGGAAGGCAGGCAGCAGCCTACTCCTTTTTCGGCGGCTTTGTGGGGCAGGGCAACCTCACCACGTACGTGCGTGACATGCCGGGAAACTCGACAATACAGGACCTCTACGTGGAGCTGAACCTCGGCTCTGATGCTGAACTCTACGTGAATGGCGATTACTGCGCGAGCCTCATCAAATCGCCCGGAATATTCACAGTTGACAACTGGACCCTTCCCTCCTGCATCGGCAGCATAGTGCCCGGCAATGACAATGCGTTCACCCTGCTCTTTACTGGCGCGAACCAGAGCCTGCACTACGTGGGCGGCGGGTTCATCAAGGTCATCTATGACACTGACCAGATGGCTGCGCCGGTCACGAGCACAATGCGCTACCACTTCCCGGGCATCGACGGCGTGATAAACCTCTACGACTCCTTCTACGTGCCGGGCAACATAAGCTCAATGACCGCGCACATGCACTTCTACAGCAACCAGCAGGCTTTCCTGAACCTCGGCAACACGCGCGTGATGACTGCAAATGGCAACGACTCAGTGCAGATCATAGAAATAAGCAATGCGCAGCTCGACGGCTTCCTGGACTACCACAACTTCAGCTCCATGACCGTGCCCCTGCGCATGGGCATCTTTGCCAATGACACCGGCGATGCGAACATGAGCAATGCCGACGTCATACTCATCACTGACGTTTCCGGAAGCATGAACTGGCGCATAGGCTACGATGACTCCCAGTCTGGCGTGCAGCGCGCCTGCGACAACCCGGACCTCTTCCAGCCTGACACGCAGCGCCTTGCTCTTGCAAAGTGCGTGGACAAGGAATTCATAGACATCGTGCTCAACACAACAGGCCCGCGCATCGGCCTCGTGTCCTTCAGCAACAACGCGAATACCTACGAGAGCCTCACGAACAACGGCGCATACCTCAAGGGCCGCGTGGACCAGTACAGTGCGGGCGGCGGAACGTGCATCTGCTGCGCCATCAACCGCGCCTACAACATACTGAACTCGCAGAGCTATGAGGGGCGCAGAAAGTACATAGTGGTGATGACAGACGGCATTGCAAGCTTCCGCTGCGCGAACGTTGGTGGCTGGACAACTGACGACTCACCGACATTCTACACCCTCTACGGAACAAAGATGACCAGCGACCTTGGGCAGGCAGTCGGCTCATCAGGCCGCATAGTGAGGCGCTCCGGCGGCAACTGGAACACCCAGTCCTCGCCCACAAGCAGCACGCTCTACGGCGTTGACTTCAGCAACTCCTCCTACGGCTTCAGCGTGGGTTACAGCGGCCGCATCATCAGGTGGAGCTCGAACAGCTGGGCCAGCGTGTCCAGCCCCACGAGCAGCCAGCTCAACGGCGTCTCCTTTGCCTCGCCCTCCCTTGCCTTTGCAGCAGGCAACGGCGGGACAATGGTGCGCTGGAACGGTGCAACCTGGGCGACAGTGAGCAGCTCCACAACAAGCAACCTTTATGCAATTGACATGTATGACAGCTCGCTCGGCTTTGCAGTTGGCGCATCAGGCCGCATCATCCAGTGGAACGGCGCGTCCTGGGCGACAGTCTCAAGCCCCACGAACCAGAACCTCTACGGCATCTCAATGCTCTCGCCCACTCTCGGCTTCGCAGTTGGCGCATCAGGCAGGATAATAGAATGGGACGGCAGCTCCTGGAGCCTTGCATCCAGCCCAGTGAGCGACACACTGCGCGCAATAGAACTTTACAACAGCACGCTGGGCTTTGCAACAGGCTCGAACGGCCGCATACTCGCCTGGAACGGCAGTGACTGGGACTCGGACACCAGCCCGGTTGGCAACACGCTCTACGGCACATCCTTCTCAGCAGGCGACCTTGCATTCGCAGTTGGCTCGAACGGCAGAATAGTGCGCTGGGACTCGGCCGT
>JBAZVU010000131.1:0-3035 GCA_041660725.1 Candidatus Micrarchaeia archaeon
AGGCTGCCACGCGCGAGCCGGCGTTCGTGATGGCATTGAGAAGAGTTGATTTGCCCACTGAAGGCAGGCCCACCATTACAACAGTTGCATCGCCGCTCTTGCGCACTGCAAAGCCGTGCCCTCCTCCCTTTCCTTTTGCAGCCTGCGCAACTCCTTCTTTTTTCAGCCTTGCTATTTTGGCCTTCAGCAGGCCCAGGTGGGACTCGGTAGCCTTGTTCACCTGCGTGCGCGCCATCTCCTCCTCTATGGCCTTTATTTTATCGTAAACGCCCGCCATCACAAACACCGATAAACTACAAATGCCCGCTTCTGCCTTCCTGCCATTTCAGCTTATTTCGACGCCCTTACTTCAGCATCAACAAGCGCCTTGAAGCCAGGCTCCCACTCAGCCTCAATTGCGCTGTAATCAACAGTGCCCGCATCATCCTCATGCTTGCGCAGAAGGTCATTGGCAAAGGTATTGCACTTGAGCACAAAGTCCATTTCCATCAGCATGTCCACTCCGCTTTCCTGCGCTGCCTTCACGATGTCCGAGTACATTCTTGCCTTGAAGAATGCCTGCAGGACATACTGCTCTGGCGAGATGCCTGTCTCATCCGCTCTTCGAGCGAGAGCGGGCGGAACGAACTTGAGCTCCAGCTTCTTTGCAATTGCGCTCATGCTTGCGCCTGCCAGGGACCATGCGCTTGCTTCCGGCATGTCAAGGAAGTTGCACGTGATGCGGCACGCTTCAATAGTGGGCGCGCGCTTGAATGTGAATGTTTCCGCGAACTTATGCTGCTCTATGTCGCTCTCGTAGCTCCTGCCCAGCAGGCGGTAGAGCCTGCCCTTCCTGCCGAACCTGATTTTTCTCAGGAATGAATAGCGGTCAGTTGCAAACATGGAGGCTGCTGGCACGCCGAAGACCAGCTCCAGCCTGTCCTGCACATCCCGCAGGCTCTGTGCGTGGAAGTTGTAGAGCACGAATACGCCGGGCTGCGTGTTCAGCAGGTTGATTACGCCTTGCACAGCCAGCCTTGACCTGATTTCATTGATGACCAAGCATGCATCACCCATGCGCAGCGCCGCGCCTGCCATTGCTATTAGCGAAAGCTCCTTTGAGCTCACGTCTTCGCGGTCCGAGCTCTGCACGCGCATTGCGCCTATGTGGAAGCCCCTCTTCCTGTAAGCCTTAGTTGGAATTTCCTCAATATCCTGCATTGGCAGGATGCGCTTCTTTGTGCCAATTGAGATTATTTTTGCAGCTGTGAAAGAGGTCTTGCCAACTCCTTTCAGCCCAAGCACTGCCTCTGAGCAGCCCAAGCCGACCATCACATCATCATAGCCTGCTGCAAAAGCTGACATGGAATAGCCGTCAATGTACTGTGCATAGGTGAAGGGCGTTTCCTTCATCAAACGCAGCGCAGCCTGGATTTCGCCGAATGTCGCAGGCGGGCCCTGCAAGTGGCACCTCATTGTCAGCCTGGTCAGGAATACGTCTGCTATGGGGTTCTGCTCATCAAACCTGCGCACGCCCTTTGTAACTGCCATGATGTTCTTGGCCATGTGCTCCATTACCTCGCGGTTGTAGCGCCAGAGAGTGTGGCACAGCCCGAACTTCACATGCTCAATGTAGATTGGCGAGTTCTCGCTGTCAATGTAAATGTCTGTGATGTCCCTGGAGTCCAGCGACATGTTCTCAATCGGCGCGCCCAAGCCCACAGTCCAGCTTGCTGCCTCCCTTGCCATTGCAACTGCCTGCTCTTCTGTGAGCGTAATGCCCTGCAGCGAGGCCTGGTCCAGGAAGTGCCTGCGGTACTCGCGCGATTTTTCATCATAAAGCGTCTCGTAATTTGCCACGCCTTCTGCGCCCACAATATCCATGCCGTGCACTATTGCTTCCTTCAGCATTTTCTGCAGGCGCTCGTCAAGCTGGTCAACTGATGCATTCTCGTGAATGTAGAGCTTTGCCTCGCTTCCAGGCACCTCGTAAATCTGCACCTTTATGCCATAGGGCAAATCATAGCGGGCGCCCGGCGCATCAATTGGCTTTGCGCCTGCCGGCAAATCCAGCACCAGCGACTGCACGAACTTGAAGCTGCGCAGGCCTGCGAAAGATATGAACACCTGCCTTGCATCGCCCATCTTCTCAACAAGCTGGCAGAATTTCGTCTTCTTGATTGCATCAACAGTGTCCTGCCTGTAAAGCATGAAGCGCTTGTAGCCGTCCATGAACATGCCGCGCTCTGGTGTTGGCTCATTGTACTCAGTGAGGGTGCGCACTGCAAGAGTGGGGCTCTGGAATAGCTCCTCATACACGCGCTGGAAGAGCGCCTTTCTCTTTGCGTAGCCGTCATCCTCCTTCTTGCCGAATGTTTCGGGCTTGAGCGCCAGCACCTCGAATGAGTGGATGAGCTTGACGTATTCGTTCAGGACAGCTGTCTTCTCCTCGTCAAACTCAATTACGATTTCCTCCTCGTACCTGATGGTCTTGATTTTGTCGCTCATCAGGCTGGTCAGTGCCTTGAGGTGGTAGTTGATGAAATCAGGGGAAAATAGCTCGTAGGGCAGCGCTGAGCAGTCGACTATGATTCTGCTGCCCTGCACTGCTGTTTCTGCCATGGGTGGCTATCGGTGGCACTGTATTTATAGTTAATTGGAGCCGGGGCTGCAGCACGAGGGCAATAAAAAAGCTTAAATACCAGTTCTGTTCCTAAAAGAAGCCACGGTGAAGATGGTGCAAGGGTGTTGCCTTTTCGAAGGCTGAATTGTCTGCTTCGATTCCCCTAGCCATCAGAAGTTCTGAACTCTTTTTCTGCTTTAGCTTTTGAGTGAGCGTTAGCCCCATCGGCTGGCGCTCTTTTCACATTGCTAGCTCATGTGCTGTGAAAACTTGAAGAAACTGGTGATGATTGGAAAGCAAGTGAAAATGTTCAAAACAAAAGACGAGGTTGATGAAAATGGCAAGTACTGGATGCGGTCAGATGGCAGTTGCGGCAAGCACAACCGCGCAGGCAGGAACGGCGCAGGCAAGAACTGTGCTTGTAAGGGCTCTT
>JBAZVU010000132.1:0-3005 GCA_041660725.1 Candidatus Micrarchaeia archaeon
TGGCGCTGCTTGCAAATAGCTTGTAATATTTTTCGCTTGCCTCTAGCACATAGCCGCCTTCAGGCGCTGCAAACGAGCCGTCGGCAACTCCTCCACTGAACCCTATAGCAGCAGAGTCAATTATTCCCCCGGCAGAATCCCTGAGCACAAGCTCCAGCGTGCCTTCAAGCGGATTGCCGCCAGTGTCCGACAGCACTGCATGATAGGAAATCATGTTGCCAAGGACATTGCTTTCAAGCAAAAGGGATGCTGAAGGCGGCGAAACCATGCCCTGCGGGTATTCTGCAACTGCAAAATCAATGAGCCCGCCTGCTTCATCATACAGCAATGCGCGCATATCCGAGATGCCTGCATCATAGTCAGGCACAAATGGAATGTTTGCGCATGTTGAGGGCGCGCCAATGAGCACAGGGCTTGAGCTGGAGAATACCGGGGTGCTGGATGAGTAGGCTGAAATGTCCACGCTTGCAGGCAGGAGCGCATCAGGCTGCTCCTGCAAGGCAGGCGAAGCGCACGCAACAGCCGTTGCCGGATGCCCCCGCGCCAGAGGCAGGGGAATTATTGCGGCAAAGTCAAGGGAGGCTGGAGAGCCGCTGCCCGCGCGCACCTGGAAGGAAATGCGCGAGCGCGTCTCATTCTTTGCAGCAACTGCAACAAACAGGTAAGTGCCAGGAGGCAGCGCAACAGGCTTGATAGTAATAGTGTGCAGCTGGCCCTCGTCAAACATTATTTCCTCGATGTCGAACTGGCCCTGCGCCACTGCAAGGGCATTTGCAGGCGCTGAGCTGGAGGGCACCGCGCCTTCTTCGCGGAGAGTTTGGAGCGCGGCATGCTTTGCCTCGTCAACATAATAGAGCGAGTATTGCACGTTCATTGTGCCAGCAGGGCCGTTGTTTACCACTTCGAAAGATGCAGTGAAATTCGAGCCATCAGAGAGAGCTATTGGAGATGCACTTGCTGAAGCTGGCTGGCCTTCCACTGAAAGCGAGGAGGCGCTTATGAGCGGATAGTTTGGATTTTCATTTGCAATTGAGAAGGCAGCCTTTGCCATTGCGCTGTTGGCTGCATATGGCGCCCCGCCAGTGCTGAAACTCCCTGATTTTGCATACGCGCGCAGCTCGTACTCGCCTGCCGGCAGGCCCGGCGGAATTACAATCCAGAATGAAACATTCTTCGACTCGCCTGCAGAAAGGGAAATTCCAGTTTCCACCTCCTGCTCCTCGAAGACATCAAAGCTTTCGCCTGCATTGCGCACAAGCTGCAGTATGAGCGAGGTCTTTGGAAGTGGGTAGTCAAGAGTGTTGCTGAGCACGACAGTGCCCTGCTGCACGCTGCCAGCGCCTATTGTCTTATTCATCAGCGAGAACTCGCTTGCCTTCACTGCCGAGAAATATTCAGGGGAAAGCGCGCATGCCTGGGCTGCAAGCAGGAACAGCGCAATGATTGCATACACTGGCATTTGCATTTTCATCAAACCAACCTCGTTTATACGTAGTCTATGCAGTCGCCCGGAGGCGCATCTGCGCAGTTCACTGGCACGCTCCTGTCAGGGCATAAGTACGTGCTCGAGCCCACAACTATCCTGCCTGAAACAGTGTATGTGCCTGGTAATGAATAGGAGCATTGTTTCGGCGGCACTGGCTGGGGCGAGACCTTTGGGGCGTCCAAGTTGTACGAGGACCACGAGTCGCCCGCCTTGCACTTCAGCTGGAGTGTGGAGCCGCTGCTCGGCACATTGCTATATGTAGCCTGCACATCGTCCAGCTCGGGCGTGCTGGGAAGCTGGCACGCCCTTGTCTCAGTCACAAGTATGTTGTTGCAGGAAGGCAGCGCATTGCACACTGCATTGCCGCCCAAATCGCACACGCGCACGCGCTGCGGGTTTGTGCCCCTTGTCCAGAGCTCTGCTTTCGGAGTGTAGGTGCCCGGGCCTGCATAATCGCAGAGATTCTTGACTTCAGTATCGCTTGCGTCTATGCAGTTGACAGCAGGCAAGCTGGCGCATGTGAATGATGGCAAGGCGTCATTGTCATCGCAAAAGAGCCGCACGTCATACTGGCCCAGCAGGTTTGCAAAAGAGTCAGTGGTGACATCAAAAGTGCACGCAGAAGCATCCTTCAATGCAATGCCAGTTATTGCGCACTCCTCTGCAGGCGGCGCAATGCAGTTGACAGCGCGCGTGCATGTTGCCCTTGTTGAGGCGCCCTGCTTCAGCGTGCCTGTTATCGTGCCCGCTGCAGAGTAGCTGCATGTGAGCGGAGGCACGGGAACTAGCGTGCCGCTGCCCTCAGGTCCCTCAGGTATGTTGCTCCATGACCTGTCAGGGTCTGGCGGGCCGGTATTGCAGTCAAGGGTTGCATCATAGTTTGGAGGCCTGTAAGCATTTGTGTAGCTCATTGAATTTACGGGTATGCTGAGCGGGTGGGATGCAGAGCAGTAGAGCTGCCCGGGGGGTATGTCTGCGTCTATTGAGCAGGATGGATTAGGCGAGGAGCAGGAAACTGAAACCTGCTTTGGCAAGCAGTTGGCATTAGGGCTGCCTGCTTTTGTGATTCTGGCAGAAATAGTGTATGTGCCAGATGCAGAATAGGTGCATTCTTTTGGCGGCACTGGCTGGGGCGAGACCCTTGGGGGGTCCAAGTCGTGAGAGCTCCACGAGCCGCCGGAAGTGCACTGTATCTGAAGGGTTGAGCCGCTGGGCACATTGCTGTATTTAACCTGCACATTGTCTGCCTCTTTCTGGTCAGGAAGAATGCACTCCCGTGTCTCTGTAAACAGTATTTCATCGCAGGTTGCAGGCGCGCAGGACACTGCAGTTATTGTCTTGCTTGGCGGGAGGTCCGGAACTATTGCACTTGTAGGCGTGTAGACAAAAGCCCTGCCATCCGGCGCCAGGCTCTTGAAGTGGGAAACGCAGGTGAGGGAGGATATGTCAGTGGATATTACATGCTGCCCCAGGCTGAAAGTTGTCATAACATCATTCAGCGCAGGATTGTCGCCATTCA
>JBAZVU010000133.1:0-2917 GCA_041660725.1 Candidatus Micrarchaeia archaeon
CACAAAGCCCCCCTCCTCTCCCCTGCCGGTTGAAAAGCCCGCCTTCTTGAGCAGGGCCTTGAGCTTGTACCACGTGCCAGTGCCCATCTCCAGCGCATTGCCAAAGCTCCGCGCGCCCGCAGGCACGACCATTATCTCCTGCACCTCGGTGCCGGAGTCAGCATGCTTCCCGCCGTTGAATACATTGAGCTGCGGGACCGGCATTGCGAAGCTGTTGCATCCGGTGAAATATTCCCAAAGCGCCATGCCCTGAACCTGCGCCATTGCGCGCGCGTATGCGCCCGAGACTGGCAGAATGGCATTTGCGCCAAGCTTGCTCTTGTATGTAGTGCCGTCAAGGTCAATCAGCATCCTGTCGAATTTTTCCTGGCTCAAATGCCCGACTGGTATTCCCTCAACAATGGGCGCAATCGCCTCATTGAGGTTCTTCACAGCCTTTGTGACGCCCTTGCGCCTCCATGCGAGCAGATTCTTGTCGCGGAACTCCTTCGCCTCCTTCTTGCCTGTCGACGCGCCTGAAGGAACCTTGAACCACACCTCGTGCCCGTCAGTAAGCCTCATCCTGCACGCTACAGTAGGGTTGTTGCGCGAATCTAGAATTTGAAAGCCCCTTACTGACTGGATCTTGACGCCGAAAACTGCAGAAGCCATTCTCCCACCTCCCTGAATCAGTGGCTAAAATAGGGCTTTGAAAATTTATAAATGGGCTGCAGGCTGCCTACTTGTAGCACTTGCCGCCTGATGAGCCAGTGTAGTTGTACGAGATGCACGAGTATGTGCCCCAGAGGCAGTTGTAGGTGTAGCTGCCGTTCTGGTATGTTGTCTTGGAGCAGTAGTAGTCCTTCACGTGCGAGGAGTTTACGCTCTGGTCCCAGTAAATCGTTCCATTTTTGTTCGTGCAGTTCGCATACACGCCCATCTGTGATGCTATCGGGTATTTGGCAGTGAGCGGCAGGTAGCTGTCGCTGTTCGTGCAGTTGGGCCAGAGCGGCGGATAGCCGCCTCCTGACTGGTTCAATATGCACTTCCCGGCAGAGCACGTGTAGTTCGCTCCCAGGCTTGCGCACGTGAACATTTCTGAGTGGTTCGTGATGCCAGTGCAGTAATGCTCGTACAGGGTAGTAGTGCCGAAGCACTGGTCAGGGTAGGTGTAATAGTCTCCATTGTAGTAGCCGCTGGCGCTGCCACTCACGTTGTACAGCCGGCCGCCGTCAGAGTCGCTGCAGCTGTTATTCTGCGGGCGAACGCACTCACCATATAAGCACGTGTAGTTGCCCAGGCTGCTGCAGGAAGTGTAGGCAAAGGACATGTTTGTGCCAGCGCAAGCGTACTCCATCAAATCCGTTCCGGATGAGCAGTACTCAGTATGGCTGTATGGCGCTCCATTGTAAAGGCCGCTGACAGTGCCATTCTTCGTGAAGTTGAGTCCGCCGTCAGAATCGCTGCAGGTGTTGTTTGAAGGCGGGGGGCTGGTCTCGTTCCTTATGCACTTGCCGCCAGAGGCGTTGGTGTAGTTCCATGAAAGGCAGTTGTATACTGTCAAGCCGCACCTGTTTTCGCTGCTGTTGTATTGGTAGCAGCTGTATTCGCTCGTCCAGGTGGAATTCTGGCTCGTGTCATAATATGTGCCACGGTAGTCAGTGCATGTTGCATACACGCCCACCTGTGACTGGAGCGGGTAGTTCAAGACTGCTGGCAGGTAGCCGTCGGTGTCAGTGCAGTTCGTCTGGTTTGACGGGGGAGCCCGGAGCGGCGCGCAGGCGCCGTCGTAGCACCAGTAGTTGCTTCCCACGTTGCTGCAGTTGATGGCCCGCCAGGGGACTCCTGCCTTGGCGCAGTAGTAATCAGTCACTGCACTGTAATTGCGCGCCTCGTTCGTATAGCAATAGTCAGTGCCGTTGACCTGGGTTCCATCGCTCATTCTGTAGCCTGTCATTGTGCCCTTGACTGTCCAATTTATGCCGCCGTCGGTGTCAGTGCATATATCGGACTGGTTTTGGACAACGCATGCGCCTCCAGCAGAGCCGGTGTAATTCCACGTGGGGTTGGGGCAGTTGTACTCTGTCGCGCCGCACACGTGCCTGATGTATCCGCTGGCATTGTATTGCGGGTAGCAGTAGTATTCCTTCAGGAATGTCGAGTTAAGGCTCGTGTCCTCGTAGGTGCCATTGATGTCAGTGCACTGTGCATGCATGCCTATCTGCGACTGCTGCGGGTATTTCAGGGCAACTGGCAGGTATGCATCAGTGTCCGTGCAATTGGTCCGGTTCTGCGGCGGCGGGGCGCTCAGCACGCATGCGCTGTTGGCGCACGTGTAATTCCCTGTGCAGAGGTGCCAGTCTGTCCTGTTCACAGTGCCTTCGCAGTAGTTCTCAGCAAGGTAAGTGCCTGAGCAGTAGTCGGAATGGCTGTAAGGCGCGCCGTTCAGGTAGCCGCTTACCATGCCGCTTGCATTGTACGTGATGCCGCCGTCAGTATCGCTGCAGGTGTTCTCAGGCGGCGGGGGCGGGCTGTACACGCACTTCCCTGCAGAGCATACATAGTTGGCGCCCATATTCGTGCATGCATATGCTGCCAAAGACTCCAGCGTGCCGCTGCAGTAATATTCATTCAGGCTCGTGCCGGACCCGCAGCTGTCTGCATGGCTGTACGGGTTTCCATTGTAGTAGCCGCTGGTGCTGCCGGTCACGTTGTATATCGAGCCGCCGTCCGTGTCGTAGCACGAGTTGATGGGCGCATTAGTTTCATCATCATCAAGCACGCTCGAGCATCCTATGTCAGCAGGATAGTCAATGTAGTTGTCATTGTCATTGTCCACGCCGTCCTGGCACTCCATCATCTGCAGCCCTCCTGTCTCATCATCGCCATTCGGGGATGCGCAGCCGGGGTCCAGCGGGTAATCAGTCAGGCCGTCATT
>JBAZVU010000134.1:0-2836 GCA_041660725.1 Candidatus Micrarchaeia archaeon
ATGCCCAATGTAGCGGTATGCCATGCTATTCTATGCTTCTAGGGGGTTTATAAACAAAAAACTCCATATATTAGCCTACTTTTGCAGGTCATTCCATGAGTTCAACAGCCCAGCCAGCACGAACTGCCCAGATGCCTACGATACGCCTGAGGCAGCTTCCTCCGCCAGGCCTTTACTCGGTTTTCAAGGCGAACCCGCGCGTCGCACCCGCAGCAGCTGGAGGCGGAAGCATCACGCCCGCGGCATTGGCTGATTTCCACGGCCGCGAGCTTCTGGAGCAGATAGAGACGCATGCCTACTCATTCAGCTTTGACACGTGCCTCCTGAGGGGGCGCAACAGGGAGACAGTATGGAAGGCAGGAGAGGAAAGCGGCGCAATTGCAACAGTCAAATTCCACTCCAACCGCGAGCTCACAGTGCTCGAGGCCCGCCTGCCGAAGTTCATTGAGCGCTTCTGGGAAACGCGGCTCTTTTCTGCTGATTACGCGAACCTTTCCGAGGGCCTCCTGCCAGCGCGCCTCCTCGTCAAATCATACCTTTCAGGGGCGAAGATTTCCGCAAAATATGCAAGGGCTTTTGAATTGCTTCCAAGCGACCTTTTCGGCAGGCCCATGCCCCGCCAGTCTGAAGGGCAGGCGCTTACCCTCGCAATAGCAGCAGAGGGCGTGCATGATGATGACGTCAAGCACATGCTCATCGAGCCGCACAAGCACGACATCCTCAGCCTTGCCGGGGACATCAGCTACTCCCATCTTCCTGAGTGCAGGCGGCTTCTCGGCTCGCCGCGCCTGCTGGTCCACATGGACACCAGCCCAGAGCAGCCTTCTGCTGAGGCTTACATGAACAGCGCATACGAAATGCTGCTGAGGCCCGCATTCTCAATGGCGCAGGCAGCGCGCCAGCCTGCTGACAGGGCGCGGGAAATCCTCGTAGTGCGCAGCCCGCTGATTGAGGCCCATGCATCCAAGTTTTCCCAGTTCTTCTCAACCTATGTGCAGGCAGTCCAGCTTGCAGACAACTCCTCATCGCCCCTCACTGAAGCAGCCCAGCCAGCAATCTTTTCTTTTGACCCATCCACCCGGCGCATAGGCCAGCGCATTGAAGCCAGGCCGCCTTTCAGGATAGCCGGCGTGCGCGCATTTGCAACAGTCAATGCCGACCAGCGCCTCTTCGCAGGCGCAGAAGGCTTCAACGGCGACATCACTGCCAACCCCGCAGCCCTCAGGCTTTTCAATGATTCCCTGCTGCGGATGGAAGTGGAGGACGCAGCCCTGCGCGTCGCCGTCTCAAAGGGCGTGAAAATACGCGCAATAGCCCTCAGCCCGATTTCCCTGCATTCAAGGAGCCTGCTTGCCCTTCTCGGCGACCTTGAGGGCGAACTGCGCGGAATGGCATCCATTGCCGCAACCTACCTGGCGTGAATAACTGCAGATTGAAGCCTGCAGTTCATCCGCACCCGCATCCATTCAGTGAGCTATTTAAACTCCGAGAGCGCCAGCATTATCCATGTGCGCTCTCAAGCATGCACCAGAAGAGAAGCCACAAACACCGCCTCCGCAGGCACAGCCAGAGGCGCCTAAGGACGGTTTCTTATCCTCCAATTCCACAGGCAGCCAAAGCACAGTGCTGTCAGGCAAGGAAGAGGCGCGCACCAAACTCAACGAGCTCCGCTCGTGGCGGGACTCCGACCCAACCCTCACCCCTGACTTCTGGAAAGGCAAGTCAGGAAAGGAGGAGCAAAAAGCCCTGAATGACTCCCTCCTGCGGCCAGAATTCAGGGACCTCATCCTGAAATCCCTGTCTGCAGCAGAGCAATATTACAGCAAGGCGGAAAAAAGCGATAACCTTCTCATCATCTCTGAAAACCTCGCCAGCGGGAAAAGGGAAATGGAATATGCAGCAGACCTGCTCAACATCATCGGCTCTTATGGCACTCTGAACTCCCTTCAGGAGCGCGGAAATGCAGCTGGCTATGTTCCGGCAAAAGACTTCACGGACGGCATACGCTCGAATCTCGGGTCTGTTTATTCTGACCTGCAGGCAGGCAACACCGACGCCGCGCTCTCTCTGTTTGGCGGCGAGGTCTTTCCCGCTCTCCAATACCTCTCCTTCAAGGTCCAGGCTGCAGAAGCACTGGATTATGCGCAGGGCCTCTCAAAAGAATTCAAAGGCGCAGGCCTCTCGCCGCCGCCCGAGCTCGAGAAGCTGGCAAAGGAGCTGTCCGGGCTCAAGGGCATAGGGCAGCAAGAGTTCCAGGAAAGCTTCAAGGAAGGTGCAACTGGCGGAAATTATTTCCAACGCTTCGGCTCAGTGCTTGAGCGGCTCACTGCTGCAACCAATCCAGACGCACTCAACACCTACGTGTCAGCTGAAATAGGGAAGATGCAGGCTGCTGCGGATTCACTGTGGGCGTTGTGGGCAGGCCAGGTGGATTCGATGAACAGCGCGATAGATGGCCTCGCCGGGCTCTCATACCAGCAAAAGAAGGACCTGAAATCCGGCCTGAGCACAGGCCTTGAAGATGCCCGTGCAGCGGGCGATTTCGGCAAGATGAAGGAGGCCTACTGGAACACCTATGTGGAATTGTACGCGCAGTCTTTCATAAGCGCGGGCCTCACGGGCGAGTCCAAGGCAATAGTGGGCCTGCGCGGGGCAAAGGACGATATAATCAAGAAAATCGAGAGCCTCAGGAAAAGCGGCGCGAGCGGGGAGGATTCTGCAGAGGCGCTGCAAAAAGTTCTCCAGCCCTACCTCACTGCTGCGCAGGCCGACGCCCAGATGCTTGCGAACGCAGCCCGCACATACAAGCATGCGCAGGGCGTCGGCCTGCGCAGCA
>JBAZVU010000135.1:0-2755 GCA_041660725.1 Candidatus Micrarchaeia archaeon
GGCGGTAGGTCGGGAAGGATTCCGCGCCCTTGCGCGCCGAGAGCTGCGCTGCGCGCGGGTCGCGTATTGTGAGAATGAGCTTCCTGCCCGGGAAGTCCTTGCGTGCGCGCACGAGGTCCTTTATCGCGGCGTGCGTGTGGAAGACTATCCACTTTATTTTTGAGGGGTCTTTCTTGAGCAGCACTGCAAGGGCATAGTGGGTTGCGATGAATGCCGACTTGTCCGACACCCTGAAGTCCGAGAGGTACTGCAAAAAGGGCTTCCTGAACTGCGCGAGGGTGAAGGGCACATTGTAGGGCGTGGCCTCTTCCCAGATGGGGTTGTGCAGGCTTGCATACGCGATTTCAGCAGCCTTCTCCGGAGAGGTGCCCTCGGGGATGTCAGGATAGCGCGAGGTGAAGCCCTGTATGAGCTGCGGGTGCTTTTCCAGCAGTGCATTTAGGAAAAGGCTGCTGGACTTGTTCAGGTGCTCGACAAAAAGAAGGCCCATTTCCTCTGGCCTGAAGTTCTCCGGTACCATGCAAAGACCTGTGCAAAAATGCAGCTTATTATTTATAATACCCTGAGAAGAGAAATTGGCAGGGGTTTTCGTGGAGGAAATTCGCGTTCTTTTCGACTTTGGGGCATCAGGCAGGCACCACTCGCTCTATGACGAGATACTGCAGGCCCCGCCCGAGGGCGTGAAATACACCACGCCGAGCCTTTCCTCGCGCAGGATACCGAAGCTGGCTGTGAAGGCCTATGAGAAGGTGAGGAGCGCGCTGGACGGCAAGGTGGACCTGGCGAAATACGCGAGGAAGATGAACAGGGCTGCTGCTGGCGAGGCCGGCTACGATGTCGTGCACCTTGCAAACCACCTTGATGCCGTGCCTACGCCGTTTGTTGCTGATTTGGAGCAGGCAATGTCCTTCCTGCACGCGCGAGTGAATGCGCAGAATATTGCCTCTGAATTCGCGAAGTTCAGGCAGCAGCGCACTGGCATCATGGAGAGCAGCCAGTGCAAATTCCTGCTTCCGTGGAGCGAGGCAAGTGCAAAGAGCCTGTCTCTTGCTTTCCCGTCCGAGAAGGTGAGGAAGAAAGTGCAGGTTGTGAAGCTGGCGATGAGGGTGCCTGAGAACCATGAGCCAGTAAAGCACGAGGGCTTCCGCGCGCTGTTCTTGGGCAGCGCGAATATTGGCGGGGACTGGAATTTCTACTTCAAGGGAGGAAGGCGCGTGCTGCGAGTTTTCAGGGAGTTTGCAAAAGGGAAAGAGGATGTGGAGCTGGCGATTACAGGGCAGGTGCCTGAGAGGGAAAGGGAAAATTTGGCTGCCACGCCGAAGTGCAGGCTTACGGGGCTGGTGAGCAAGGAGAAGATGGAGGAGCTGATGCGCACAAGCGATGTTCTATTCTATCCTGCCTACAGCACCCCGGGCCTGGCATTCATAGAGGCAATGAGGTACCACATGCCGATTGTGACAACTGACGCGTGGGCGAACAAGGAAGTGGTGAAGGACGGCGTGAACGGGCTTGTGTCGGCCTTCACGGAATTCAGCACGCGCACTGAGTTCAACCTGCCGCCGATGAGGGAAAGCTTCATGGATTTTGAGCTGAAGGGCGGGGACAGGAGGCTGGATGCAGGACTGCTTAAAAATCTGGATGCCCTATATGACTCGCCCTCGCTGCGGCGCAAGCTGGGCAAGAACGGGTTCAGGGAAGTGAGCGCTGGCGAACGCAGCATTGGCGTGCGGAACAGGAAGCTGCGTGAAATTTACGAGCAGTGCCTGAGAAAGTGAGTGCAAGGCACTGGGGAGCTGAGGAAAGCGGGAAGTGGGTGCTGGAGATTGCAAGAGTAGGAATGTGATTGGTGCATCATCATGTATGTTCTTGGAATTGCAGGTCTTGGGCTGGAGGAGCGCTCCACGCTCGGCCATGACCCGGCTGCTGCGCTTTTGAAGGACGGCGAGATAATTGCGGCTGCCGAGGAGGAGAGGTTCACGCGCGTGAAGCACGCACCAGGCTATTTCCCGTACAATGCTGTGAAGTTCTGCCTCAGCCGGGCAGGCATTGGAATTGAAGAGGTTGACAGGATTGCAGGCTATTGGAAGCCTGAGCTGGTTTTCAAGAATGCATTCCTGCATGAGGGCTATTACGCGCACCCCCTGACTTCAACGAAATTCTTCCTGCTATGGAAGATGTACGAGATGAAATACCGCAACAATGTGAAGCACATCGCCTACACGCTGGAGAAGAACGGGGCTGTTGCAGACTCGTTGCTCAAAAAATTCACAACTGTCGAGCACCATTTGTGCCATGCAGCCTCTGCCTACTATTGCTCGGGCTTCAAGGATGCCACAATTGTTACAATGGATGGCATGGGGGAGAACATTTCCACGCTTGTTGGCGAGAATGACGGAACTGCACTGAAAAAGCACGTTGAAACTTACAGCCCGCACTCGCTCGGCACATTCTACTCGCTCTTCACAGAATACCTGGGCTTTGAGCCAAATGAGGCTGAGTACAAGGTCATGGGGCTTGCGCCCTACGGCAGGCCTGGCGTGAAGATGGACGACCTGCTCTGGACAAAGGATGGCAAGGTGCACATGGACAAGCGCATGCTCGGGAAGTTCAAGCTCTATTCTGATTACATTGTGCAGAGGTTCGGCCCGCTGAGGCTTGAGCATGATGCGCTGGAGCAGCGGCACAAGGACATTGCCTATGCATTGCAGGACAGGCTGCAGAAGGTTTCGCTGGAGCTCGTGAAGTGGGCGCTGGA
>JBAZVU010000136.1:0-2742 GCA_041660725.1 Candidatus Micrarchaeia archaeon
TGCGAGCTGCTTTTCAGTGGCCTTGAAGATTTTCTCGACGCTGCCGAACTTTGAGAGCAGGGCGCGCGCAAAGCGCGGGCCGACGTTGGGCAGGCACTCCACTATCATCTGCTGCTGTTGCTCCATCGTTAGTGCATGCTTCTCGCTCTTGAGCCTTACTGGCCTGCTTTCCGCAAGCTGCTCGCGCTTTGCCAATGAGTAGAGGAGCTCGGCTGTGCGGTCCTGGTCAATTGTGAAGAAAATCTGGATGTTGTGGTCGAGCATGAGGGAGGCTATTGCCCCGAGGAGGGCATGGCGGTTGATGCGGCCCTCGAAGGAATCGCCCTCTATCACCATCATTGGCTTTGCGTACTGGCTCATTACTGCGGCCTGGCGGAAGAGCCTGCCGTCGATGATGGACTGCTCGAAATCATTGCGCGTTTTCCTCTCAACGCAGATGCGCTCGGAGAGCACGAAGTCGCCCACAGCTATTGTCAGGATTTTCACGTGCGCGCCGAGCTTTTCGAGAAGCACCTTGAGGTCGGAGTTGCGCTCGCGCTCGTCCATCACTATTGTCACTATGCCTTTCTCCCCCGTGAATTCAAGTAGGTCTGATTGTGCAGGAGAATTTTCCATCAGAATCACGCTAGTCCTTGAGCCCGCGCACGAACTCCCGTATCTCGTCGAAGGAAACCCCGCAGCCCGCGAACTTGAGAGCGTAGAGCGAGGCCTCGAGCATCTGCTTTTCCATGCCCTTGTACTCTTTGAAGTGGCCGAGCTCATAGGCTGCTACGACGATTTCGCTGCTCCGGAAAATGTTCGTGTTGCGCGCAATGTTCTTGAACCACGCAAGCTCGCGCTCATTCATCATCACTGCCTTGCCGAATTCCTTCTCGTAGTGCTCGCGCAGCTCCTCGGGCGCCTCGGAAAGCATGCGCGTGGTGCGCTCATCCATGAGTATGTTGGCTATGCTCAGCTCGTGCGCCATGGCGAGCATTTCCGCCTCGCCGTCCTGTATTATCTTCAGCGGCCGCCCGTCTATTGAGTAAATCTTGTTCGCGTGCTCGAGTATCTGCTGCGTTTCCACGCCCGCAGTCTTGCTGTCAACTAGAGTGAGAAGGCCGTCGTTCAGGGCCTTTTTTATGCGCAGCGCTGCGAGTGAATATTCGGGTATGCGCATCGGGTGCTCTATGGACTCGTATTCAACTCGCTTGGAAATGCAGATTTTGCCGTCAAGGTGGTCCTTTATTGTCTTGAGTGCGGGCAGCAGGCAGGAGTCTGCCAGCGAGATGAGGGAGCTGGAATCGCAGATTATGTCGCCGGACTTCATGGTATCACGTTGCTGTCATTTTCACGAGAGTATTGACTTGAGCGTCTTGAGCCTGTCGTTTATGGACTTCAGGCCCTTTGTCCTGTCGAACATTATTGTCTTGCCTATGTAGCGTATGAGCTCGCGCTTGTCCGCCCCTGTCATCTCGACTGCGCGGTCAAGGGAAAAGCCCTGGCCGTAGAGCGTGGAGGCTATCTTGAGCTGCGATTTGTCCATCAGGCCTTTCACGTAGCGCTGCTCGCTGCCGTCGAGCTCGCCTATCATGCGCGTGACATCGTCGAGAAGCACCTCGGCCCCTGCCTCGTCCTTGTCCGCTATAGAGGCTGCCTTGGCCATCGTCGTGAGGGCCTTGGCGAAGAAGACTGTGGGAGAGCGTGAGCGCCAGTAGTGGGGCTTCTGTATGACCTTGGCAAAGGCATAGGCAAGAAGGGCGGGCTTGAGGAACGCGGGGCGGTTGTTTATCGACACTTCCTCAAGGGCCTTGTTGCTCAGCTTCCGCAGGCTGTGCACGTCGCGCTCCTCGACGGAGTCGGCCACCGCCAATATTGCAGCTGAGAGCTTCCACATTCTAGCACCGTCGTAAATTTCCTGATTTAATTGGTGAAAAGATAGCTTTAAATAAGTATCGTGATAATATCGTGATAGAAGCTTGAACAAATCGCAGGGAAAACATGGCGCAATATGATAACAAGGAAAGGGATTATAAAGCTAATGTGCAGCCCCAGCAGGCGCCTGTGGAAATCGAATTCGAGACAGTGCGCCATGAGATGATGGAGATTGCGCAGAAGGCGAAAGACCCCGTATTCCTGGCTACTTTGATGAACCGCGTTACGAATGAGCGCGAGAACACCAATAGGATACTGAAGAACATTTTTGCAAGGCTGGACTCGCTTGAGATGAGGCTGAGGCAGCTTGAGACCAAGGGCGCAATGGAGAAGCCCCAGGGCCCGAGGCCCCCGGCACTGCTGCCTGAGGTTGACTACGAGATACTGGAGTTTGCGAGGGTAAAGGGCAGGGTGTGCGCTGACGAGATTCGCAAGAGGTTCAACTACAGGGGCGTGAATGCAGCGTGCGCGCGCCTGAACAAGCTTTTCGAGCAGGGAATGATGGAGAAGAAACAGGTGGGAAGAAAGGTATTCTACTTCCCGAAGGAGGTTGACGTGCAAAAGGCCTGACGCTAATTAGTGCAGGGCGACCAGGACGACTGTTGGCGGGCGAAAGCCCGTCACCAATCGCCCATCATATCACGATTTTGGGCGCGGGCGGCTCGGCCATAATTCACCTCCCACACACTATTTTTATGATCGGCTGCCCCGCCCAAAATACTTCTTTTTCTGGCTGACGGCGAAGAAAAGCAAAATAAAAAGAGCGGGAGCAAGGCTCCCGGATTTTCAGCTCTGTGCAGAAATTTGCTCAGCATCCTTCTGTGAAGT
>JBAZVU010000137.1:0-2738 GCA_041660725.1 Candidatus Micrarchaeia archaeon
TTCGCCCACCATTTGGGAGAAATCATCATTGGATTTTGCCGCAGCAGGCTTGGCTGCCTCTGGCTTCTTCGCCTCAACTTTCGCCGCCGGCTTTGCAGCCTCAGGCTTCTTCACTTCAGTTTTCTTCACTTCTGTCTTTGCAGCAGGAACTTTTGCAACTGGCCTTGCAGCAGGCGCCTTGCCGAGCTTGGGCGCTACTTTCATGCCCTTGGCGTGCGCAAATGTGAGTATGCGCGCAACTGTGCGGCGTATCTCCTTTATCCTGCCGGGGTTGGCCTTGCCGCCTACGCCGTGCGCGGCGCTGCGCTCAATGCTCAGCTCGCGCTTCAGCTCGCCGAGCTTCTCCGAAAGCACGGTGGCGTCCATCGCGACTATTTCTTTCATCTTCAAGATTGACATGCAAGACACCAAACACTAAACTCTCACTTCAGGCCCCTCAACTGACTCCGCATGCGCAATCACGCGGGGCAGCTCGACCTTCTTTATCTCGCCCTTGTCCGGGAACACTGTGCCTGGCAGCACTATGCGCACGAGCACTCCGATTGCTCCGGACTTCGGGTAAGCAGTAACATGGGCGCGCTTCACAAGCCTTGCAGGCTCGCCGGCCTTGGGCAAATAGCCGGCTGAAACGCGCAGCCTCTTGGAGCGGCCGCCCTTGGCAGCTATTTTTCCGCTCGCAACTATCTCAGCGCCCAGTGCGCCCTGCGCCATTATCTGCTTCAGGGTTGCATGCAGGATGCGGCGGATGTTCTTGCCCATCTCAATTGTCTTCACTGTCTTCTTTGCAATCAGGCGCGGCTCAAGATCCGGGTTGTGTATGTCACCGACGCTTATCTGTGGGTTCTCAATGCCGAACTCCTTTTGTATCAGCTCTGTCAAATCGCGAATTGACTTGCCCTTCTTTCCAATCACGCGGCCCGGATTGGTGACTGCAACTGCAATGCGCGTAACCATCGGCGTGCGCTGGATGTCCACTCCCGAGAAGCCTGCCCTGTCGAGCTCAGTCTCGAGGAACCGCGCAATGCGGTGGATGTTTATTGCATCCTTGATGAATTTGCGTTCAATTGCCATGTAAGACACCTATACTGTTGCTTTTGCTTTTTCATTCTCGCCCTGCTTTATCGCCTTCTGAAGCTTCTCCGCAATCTTGTCAGCCTGCATCTTGACCTTCAGCTCCTTTGCGCCTGCATTCGAATTCTTCGCAATCGCCGACCTCTCGAACGGCGACTCCTGCAGCACTATTTCAATGCGCGCTGTCTCGTAATCGTTCCTGAAGCGCCTGCCTTTCGGGGCAGTGCGCGGCAAAGTGCGCTGCTTGTTCGCAGCGGCATGCACTATGAACGGCGTCTGTATTCCCTGCGCAGATGCATTTGCAATCGCGTTCTCAAGTATGAGCATCACATTGCGCGCTGCCTTCCACGGGAAGCGGCCCTTCTTGCCCCCGAGTTCGCGCCTGTGCGCCATCCTCTTGTTGAAGCGCAGGAATGGAATTGCAATCTTGCGCTCTGCTGCCAGCTTGAGGCGCGTGAGCGCGGGCTCTGCCATGGTGCCGCGTATGTCCGTGCACACGACCGAGAGGTCCTTGTAAGATGCCTCGACGTCGTAGCCCTGCGCCTTCGCAGTCTTCGTGCCTGCAGGCAGCTTCTTGTTGAACCCGTACTTGAATTCCACCATTTGCATCAACTTCATCTACTTGAGCGGGATGAACTTGCTTCCGCGCGTTGCTCCGACTCCAGGCCCGCTGTGCAGAACCCTGCCGGTTGTGTGCGAAAACTCGCCGAGCCTGCGCCCAACCATCTCCTCGCGTATCAGCACTGGCTTGAAATCCTTGCCATTGTGAATTCCGAATGTCAGGCCCACCCAGTCAGGCAGAATCACTGCCTCGCGCACGTGCGTCCTGATTATCTTGGGCTTGCCCGATGCTATGATCTTGCGCGCCTTGGCTATTTTCCCGATGAGGTTCTTCACCCTCGGGGGCGCGTGCTCGAGCATCCTGCGCTTGCGGGACTTTATCAGGCCCATGAACTCGTCTACCGTGAGCTGCTGCAAATCCTCAATGGACTTTCCCCTGAAATAATATTTGCGTGCCATTTTCAATCACATCTCTATGCGCCGTGCTTCGAAACCCCGCCCTTGCCTTCGGTCTTGAGCAGGTCCTTGGCTGCTGTGCGCCTGCCCACTGTCCTCGCCGCAATGTGGCCGACCTTCCTTCCTGGAGGCGTGCCGCGGCCCGTTGTCGTGGGCTTGCCCGGGTGGTGCTGTCCGCCGCCGAACGGGTGGCTTACAGCATTCATTGCAACACCCCTGACATGAGGCCACGACATGTTCTTCGCATGCATCTTGTGATGCGCCCTGCCGGCTATCATCATGGGCCTGTCAAGCATGCCGCCGCCGGAAACCACGCCAATCTGTGCGCGGCACCGCGGGTCGAAGTATTTCACCTGCTTTGAAGGAAGCCTCACGAGGACGTACTTGTCCTTGTGCGCCACCACGAACGCGGAAGTGCCTGCGCTGCGCACGAACTTCCCGCCGTCCCCCATTGAGGACTCTATATTATATACAGGGGTGCCGTCGGGTATGAGGACAAGCGGAAGGACATTGCCGGGCGCTATGTCGGCCTTTGTGCCGAATGCGACCTTTGCGCCGAGGTTTATTCCCTCAGGGGCTATGAGCATGCGGCTCTGGCCGTCGCTCGTCTTGACATTCATGAGCAGCGCTGTCCTGGCCGGGTCGTCCAC
>JBAZVU010000138.1:0-2728 GCA_041660725.1 Candidatus Micrarchaeia archaeon
CGACATCGCGCGCGTGCAGTAGGGAACCAATAAAAAATCTCCCGCCCTCTTCTTCTCCTGATAGCATGACTTCCTTCAAATCAGCCTGCGATGAGGCCTTCCAATATGTGCAGCGCATGCACTCTCCAGTTGTGATGGGGCACTATGACTGCGACGGCCTCTCCTCAACTGCAATTGCAATTCTCGGCCTGCGCGCAATGAACAAGCCGCCCTCCAAGGTTCTCACGCGCCGCAAGATAGGCGAGCTTGAAATTGCGGAGCTGAAGAACGAGAAGGACATCATCGTCGTAGATTTCGGCGCAGCTGTGCATGAGCAGCTCGCAAAGCTCGACGCGCAGGTGCTCATCATCGACCACCACCAGCCTCCAGCCCCAAAGAGCGCGGTGCTGCAGGTAAACCCGCACTTCCATGGCATTGACGGCGGCACTGAGCTGAGCGCAGCAGGCACATCCTACCGCGTCTTCGAGCAAAGCGCGCCTGACGCGGCAATTGACCTTGCGCTGGTGGGTGCAGTTGGCGACATGCAATACCCATTCATAGGCGAGAACAGGAAAATACTGGAGAAGGCGGAGAAGCTCGGCCGCGTACGCCATGAACTGGACCTCACGCTTTTCGGCAGGGTGAGCAGGCCGCTCACATGGTTCCTCACCTACTCAACTGATACCTACCTGCCCGGCCTCACTGGAAATGAGCAGGCGTGCACTGCACTTTTGCACTCGCTCCAGATACCGCTGAAGGAAGGCGAGCACTGGCGCAAATACATAGACCTCAGCGAGGAGGAAAGGAGAAAACTGAAGGATGCGCTCAAGATGCACCTGGAAAAGAATGGGCTGCGCACAGATGACCTGATAGGCGAAGTTTATACTCTCCTGAAGCAGCCCAATGGCACTGAGATGCGGGACGCGCACGAGTTCTCCACTGTCTTGAACGCCTGCGGAAGGCAGGGCAAGCCTGAAGTAGGCCTGGAGCTCTGCACTGGCGAGGAGGGCGCATATGAAAAGGCGCGCGCTCTTTTGCTGAAGCACCGCGCAGCGCTGCGCGGGGGCATTGAATATGCAGAAGGCGCCGTGGAAGACTTCGGCAAATTCTATTTCCTGGACGCGCGGGGCATCATCGATGACGGCATAGTGGGCGTGGTCGCGGGCATGCTCTACTCAGTTCTACCGCGCGACAAACCCATACTCGCAGCTGCCCTTGATGAAAAGGGCAATGTGAAAATATCCTCGCGCGGCACAAAGGGCCTGCTTGCCAAGGGCATCAACCTCGGGAAGATTATGGCAGAGGCGGGCGGGCCGGGATGCGGCGGGCATGGCGTTGCAGCAGGCGCTAACATAAAAAAGGAGGACCTTGATTCATTCCTGCTGAAGGCTGGAAAGCTGATGGGCGATAAATCATGATGGATGAGCATGAAGGCAGGAAAATAGCGCTCGGTGCGGTGCGCTCTGCCATTGCTGCCCTTGACCCGCGCAGCCTTGTCCGCAAGACAGTGTCAGTGAATGACAACACAATCACAATCTGCGGGGACCGCACGGACTTGTCGAAAATCAGGCGCATTCTGGTTCTCGGCACAGGCAAGGCAAGCGGCGCAATGGCTGAGGAGCTTGAAAAAATAGTTCATGTGCATGCCGGCGTTGTAAGCGTGCCGCGAAGTACTGCGCACAAGTTCAAGACAAAAAATATAGAGCTGCTCGAGGCAGGCCACCCGCGGCCTGATGAGAAAAGCGTTGAAGCTGCTGAAGCAGTGATGGGGCTTGCAAAGTCAGCAGGCGCGCAGGACCTGGCAATATGCCTCATTTCAGGCGGAGGCTCAGCTCTTCTCTCCCTGCCTGCAGAAGGACTTTCAGTGGACGGGAAGGCGGACCTCTCAATAGCCCTAATGCAGAAAGGCGCGGACATACACGAGCTCAACACGGTGCGCAGGCACCTCTCGCGAATAAAGGGCGGGCATCTTGCGCAGGTTCTTGCCAACAGCGCGCACTCGCACACACTCATCATCTCCGACGTGGTGGGCAACCAGCTCCAGTCAATAGCGAGCGGCCCCACCGTGGCGGACCCGACGACTTTTGCTGACGCAGCCCGCATAATGAAGAAATACAAGCTATGGTCCGGCACTGCCCGCACAATAATAGAAGACGGCATGGCAGGAAGACGCGAGGAAACACTGAAGATGCAGCCCAAGAAGGTGCACAACTACATCATAGGCAGCAACAAGTCGGCCATCATCGCGGCATGCAAGCACCTGCATGCGAACGGAGTGCAGCACATGCAAATTCTTCCTGAAATGACAGGCGAGGCTCGGCTCATCGGCGCAAAATTCAGCTCTTTGCTTGCAGCAGGCCACTCGTTCGTAGCTGGCGGCGAAACAACTGTTACTGTGAAGGGCAAAGGCAGTGGCGGAAGGAACCAGGAGCTTGCGCTTGCAGCAGCGCTCAAACTAGCGGGCAAGCAATGCGTGCTCGCATCAGCAGGCACTGACGGCGTTGACGGCTCATCAAAGGCAGCTGGCGCACTAGTTGACGGCACTACGGTAGGGAGAGCCAAAGCGCTTCATCTGAACGCCGCCTCTTATCTGAAAAACAACGACTCCAACTCATTCTTCCGCAAACTAGAAGATGAAATCATAACAGGCCCAACTGGCACCAACGGCAATGACATAATCGTAGGAATAGCGCTGAAGCCTACTTCTCCTCTCCGAACTCGCTGATTTTCCTCTGCTTCATGTTCACAA
>JBAZVU010000139.1:0-2672 GCA_041660725.1 Candidatus Micrarchaeia archaeon
ATGCCGCGGTGTATGTGCCGTAAAGGGTAATGAGGGCTACCAGGATGGAGGCGAAGAATTTTGCAAGCCAGACGCCGAGGCCGGAAACAAATCCCATTGCTCACGCCTTTATTTTGCCGTAGCCTGCAAGGCGCCAGCGCTGCGCAATGCGCCTGCTTATTGCAGCCTTTGTCGATGGCAGGGCGCAGATGGGCCTCTTGAGCTTGAGGTGCACGACGTTCTTCTTGATGCCGTCCACAAAGCCTATTGCAGTTGAAGTGCCAATGCTGATGACAAGCGGCTCATTCGCCTTGAGCGGCGGGTTTTCCAAATCAACGCGCTTGAGAAGGTGGAATTCCATGTCAATTTCCTTCTTCACGTCAGGCAGGTCGCCAGGCTTGCCTACGAGATTGCCAACAAGGCCGTCTGCCTTTGTTATTGACGGGTCCAGCTGAGAGCCCAGGGCTATGAGGCCGCCAGGGCCTGCTTCCTGCACTGCAGATGAGCCTGCGAAGATGCGCTCAACTATGAAGCGCACTGGCTTTGCAACTTCCTCCTTGCCTTTCTCGCTTATGAGAAGGCCGGGCCTTGCCTCGAGCTCGTCGCCTACCTTCACTTTTCCCTCTATGAGCGAGCCGCCCACAACGCCGCCGCCGAGCTTCATTATTTCAGTGCCAGGCTTGTTGATGTCAAATGAGCGTGCAACATAGAGCTTCGGGCTTGCATCCAAATTGCGCTTAGGAGTTGGAATGTGCTTTTGTATTGCGCTGATGAGCGCATCGAGGTTCGCGCACTTGTTCGCAACCATCGGAACTATTGGAGCGTGCTCTGCAACAGTGCCTGCGAGGAATTTTTTTATCTGCTTGTAGTTTTCAAGGGCCTTTTCGCGGGGCACCAGGTCCACCTTGTTCTGCACTACCACGATGTTCTTCACTCCGAGAATGTCAAGAACCATGATGTGCTCCAGGGTCTGGGGCTGCGGGCATGGCTCGTTCGCGGCTATTACGAGAAGCGCGCCGTCCATTATGCTTGAGGCCGCTATTGCGGTTGTCATTAGAGTCTCGTGGCCTGGCGCATCAAGGAAGGAGACTACGCGCTGCACTGCAGTAGTGGCGCCGCACTTGGGGCATTTTTCAGCGCGCGTGTAGCTTTCAGGCTCAGCGCACTTTGGGCATTTGCGGAAAACAGTGTCGGCATAGCCTATCTTGATGGAAATGCCGCGCTTGAGCTCCTCGCTGTGAGTGTCTGTCCAGGTTCCGGTCAGGCACTGGGTTATGCTTGTCTTGCCGTGGTCCACGTGGCCCAGCATTCCAATGTTGACCTCTGCCTGCAAATAATCACGCTAGTTCACTTGCTTTTCCTTACCTCTTTTTCTCTTCCTTCGGCTTTGCCGGGAAGATTTCGGCAAGCGGCTTCTCGCCAGCCTCAGTAACCTTGACATTCAGCTGCGCTATTGCCTCGCTCACGAGGTTGCCGCGTATCATCTTGCGCTCGCGCATGCCTTTGGGCTTGCCGTGGCCGAAGCCCGTGCCGCTCGAGAGCAGCGCGCGCACGCGCTGGCCGCCCCTGAGGTCCCCGCGCATCGGGAAGCCTTCCTTGTCGCTGCCGCCAGTAATCTGGAATTTGTAGCCGCCCGCACCGACGAGCGCGCCTTCGAGCGCATCGCCCACTTTCATGCCTATCAGCGAGGCTACCTTGTCAGCAGGCACGTCGGCCTGGTAGCTTTTCTTGCTTTTAGGATCTCCTATGGATATTTTCATTTTCTCTACCTCGTCATCGTCAGAAGTATTCTGCCGCTAATTCGCAGGTCATCTTTACCCGACGATAATTTAAATATCCTTCGCCAGCCCCCCGGACGGGCATTCGGGCCCAAAAATCAGCCTGTCATGTGGCCAAACCGCTTGTTTTGGGCAGTCATTTTGACAAAATGGCCCAGCACCTTCCTGAACGTCTGCCGGTCGCGCTCCCCCTGGTGCCCGATGTACGCCAGCCTTATGCGCTTGTATGCCTCGGGGAGCTTCTGGAAGTTCTTCCATGCTGCAGGGTTTTTCTTCAGGGCTGCCAGCACTGCCTTCGAGACATGCTCTTTCCTGTGGTCGGCCTTGCTCTTGTAGGCGTGCGCTATTGCATTGAGCCCTGCAGCAGTCATCTTCTTTGAGGCAATGAGTTTCCTGACGCGCTCCTTGTTCAGCTGCGAGAGAATGCTCGTGCGCCTTCTTGGAGAGAAGCGCTGGGCAAATTTTTCCGAGTCAATGCCTTTGGCAGTGCTGTCTATCCAGCCAAAGCACAATGCTTCCTCAACTGCGTCATTGTAGGGTATGCGGGGCTTGCCTGAGGCTTTCTTGTAGTAGATGAGCCAGATTTCCTTTGCTGTTGAATAGTGCTTTGAGAGCCAGGCGCGCCAGGCTTTCCTGTCCTTGACATAGAGAGTTTTGCCGAGCTTCATGCAGCCACCTTAGCTAGAAGGTTCTTCCGCGGTAATTCTGGTTGCCGCCGAATGCATCTGAATAGGAGACCGGGGAGTTGCCGCTTGACAAGAATTGGATGTTTGCCCCTTCTTTTTTCTCTGCGTGAATTACGGCAATTCCCTCAGGCTCATAGGCTGTCCTGAGATTGCCCATTATCTGTTCGAGGAAAGTGCCGTCACCATAAAGGTGCTCCACAAGTATCTGGAAGTTGTTTGTGGCAGGATT
>JBAZVU010000140.1:0-2657 GCA_041660725.1 Candidatus Micrarchaeia archaeon
CTGCTGCCAGAACCGTGAATATGAACAACGCAAATGTCACTTTATTCTTTGCGCCCGTGATGAGGTAGATCCAATAAATAATTTGCATTTTTATGTAGCCGGCGTAAGCACGAAGCCCCCATTCCATGGTTGACCTGCCCTTATTCTCCAGTGCGCCAAGCATTGCTTTTGGAACAAAGTAATTTTCGATTAGCCATTTAATTGCAATCGCAAGGACTGCCAATAAAAGCGCCGGCCCGACAACCGCGATTGGTTGGACCAGTGATACCTCCTGAACCGCAGAATCCATTTCCTTGAACGATAACCACTCAGAAGGCAACCTCCAAACAAGTGCGGATTGTATTATCCGGCCTATCATGGTTGCAAAGAACACGACGAACAACTGAACGTAGAGCGGCCTGAACTTCTTATTCCCGAGCCACTCAAACGAGAAGTTCACTACGTTGCCCATCACGCCCATAACCACTCACCTCATCCCGGAAACTCCGGCGGCCTTATTTCCGCCGCTCCTCCAACAGCAGCCACCTCAGCAACCGTGAGCCCGTCCCCCTCCTCTACCGCATTCCTGTTCCAGCTCCACGGTGCAATCTGTGCTGCCTGGGCTTGCTGGGCAGATGCTTGGGCAGCCAGCGCATCCTGCGCAGTTTCAGGCTGCGCCTCTTCCTGGGCCGGCTTCCCTGCTCCACTGCCTCCAAGGCCGGCACAGCCAGCCAGCGCCACGAAAGCCAGGAACAGCAACAGCAGTTTGTAGTGTGCGTCCATGGCCATCACCCTGGAAGCGCCGGGGGCGCAATTGAGCTGCTTCCCGCGCCCAGCTGGCACGTCTCCCTTGCCTTCAGCACAAGCACGCTTCCCTCTCTGCTTGCAGGTATGTTGAAGTCCGGCGGCGCAGGGCCTTCCCACTGCTGGCGGTTCGCATTCCACGTGTACGCCTTCTCAACTTCGCAGCTGCCCTTCACCTCATCCCAACTCTTATCTTTCATCCACGGCAGCACTGCAAGGAAGTTCCAGCCCTTGACTAGGTACGGCATGCTTCCGCCCGCAACAACATCTGGATACCTGCTCGTCTTCCCGCCAATTGCAAAGGTCCTCACCCAATACTTGTCCGAGCCCAGGCTTATGGCCTCCCCGTGCACGCTGCCGGCCAAGTCCAGCTCAGTGATTCCGTCCTTCACCGGGTCATCATCAACAACCTGGCCATTGAACTTCAGCTTCACCCTCATGCCATCGGCATCAGCGTCAGCTCCCACTATCTCTATGCTTATCTTTTCGCCAGTGGGCGTAGTCCACTCCTCATAATAGCCAGGCACCCCGCGCACCTCTTTTACCTTTTGCAGCCTGGCATCCTGGATATACAGCAGCGCCTCAGTGCCATTCAGCTTCTGCTCCACGACTGTGCCACTTCCTCCGGGCAGGTAAGCTGAATTGAACTCATAGCCCACCTTGCAATTATCAGTGGAATACAGCCACATTCCTCCAAAGACGGGCGAGTACGTCTTCCCGTCGCTTGCAGGCGCGTATATGCTTCCGTAGCTGCTGCTGAACTGCGCCCCTTCACCATAGTTCGTAAACTCAAGCGTGGCCGCATTCAGCTTCAGGTACTGGTTCAGGAGCGGCGAGTAAGTCCAGCCTGCAAACAGGCTGCTGCCGCACGTGGTGCTCATCACATCAGGCGGATTGATGAAGGGCACCAAGTTCCAGCCCCTCTTCAAATTCACCTTGAGCTCATAATTTCCTTCAGCGCCGCTTCCCTTCGGCATCTCCACAACAATGTCCCCGCTGTCCTTTACCTCAACAATCTTCTCAGCTGAAATTCCGCCAATGCCGACAACTATCTTGTGCGGCGTGTATTTCACATACCTCTCCTTCCCGTTCTCCCACACATACTCCCCGACAGCAAGCCTCGCGCCAAACACGCCCTCCTCTGTCGTGAAGCCGTACACCTCGGACATTGCGCCCTGCCCGGCTGCAATTCCATCCTTGTTGAAAATCTCCACGTACGCGCCCTTCACCGGCTTTCCATCCGGCCACTCTGGAAGTATGCGCACCACCCTGTAATCCACGCGTAGCTGCGAAGGCGCGGGATTCTCGTCAGCCGCAGTCCAGTCTGAAAGCACCAGTGCAGTGCCATCAAACCTCAGGCCCTTCCACTTCATCACATCAATGATGGGCAGCGCCCTTCCCTTCTCAAGCGTCTCGGAAGCAACCGGCATCCTCACGAGCACTATCCTGTGCAACACATCCGGCGTCGCATCATTCGTTCCGGATGAGCTGAACTCCTTGTTCTTGAAAACAATCTTGGCCACCCAGTCGCTGTTCGCAATGCGCTCGCCATCCTGCAGCTCCAGCAAATCAGAATAGATGGCAATCTCAGCCCACTTCGCGCTCAGCGTATAGCCGGGCGTTGCCTTGTACACCTTTATCATGAATTTCGTGCCGTCAGGCGCTGTCCAGGTCAGCAAGTCCGAGCCCGGCACAGCAGGTATCCTGTCTTCCTTCACCTTCTGCCCGCTCGGGTCGTATATCTCGATCACAGCCACTCCATAGGGCGTGCTGCTGGATGGCACAGTGATATCCACTAGCTTCAGCACATACCCATTGCCCATGGGCATTGTTTCCCCGCCATTAGTCGTGTGCAGTATGGCATAAGCAGACTC
>JBAZVU010000141.1:0-2632 GCA_041660725.1 Candidatus Micrarchaeia archaeon
AGCAGTGGTTGCGCCGCAGGCATTATTCATTGCATTCATCCTGTACGCATTTGCCCTTGTAATTACATGGCTGCGCTTATTCTTGGCTGAACCAATATACCTGACAGGTGCGTATGGTGCGCGAGAATCAATAGACAAGTCATGGGAGATTACAAAGGGAAACCTGTGGACTGTTGTGAAGTCATCGTTCGTTATGGCAACTTGGGGAGCGGCAAAATGGATTGTGGAGGGTATTTTCGGGGTGATGCTTCTTTTATTTTTCTCTTCGGGAGAAGCCATTTGGGGAAATCAATCGTTGAATTCAATGAGCATGGGCGAAACCGAACTGGGCACCATGGTGTTTTTACTCAGTTTCTTCCTGGCGCAAGGCGTCATTTCGGGCCTGTTGGAGCCCGCGCTCGTTTTCGCGAATGGCTTTGTAAAAGTTGCAACATATACTGAGCTGGAGGAGGCGAACAAGAGACGGAAGGCGCGCATAAATGAAAATAAGGTTGGGGAGGATGCAGAGGAAATGACGTCGGAAGAGCAAGGCACTGCGGTCAAGAAAGTATTAAAACAGCGCAGACTATAAGCAGCTTATTCTGGATGGAAGAACGAGCGTGTAGATTTTGCAGGTGCTGGGATGAAAATTGCTGCTGAGTGGAAAGTTGTTGCTCTTGCTGTTGTGCTGATTGTTGCGCTTACTATGGCAGCTGGCTTTGCTGTGAAGAGCGCTGAGCAGCATGCTGGTGCTGCCAACCAGGTTGTTTGGTATGCGTGGCTGTTGGCTGCTGTTGCTGTTGGCTGGCTTGTTGCTGGCAAGGGAGTGCTGAAGGCTCTGCTGGCTGGAGCTGTTTTTGGGCTGTGCGCTGAGCTGCTCTATTATGGCGCTGTGATTGTTGGCGCGTATTTCAACGTGTTTGGCGTGCCGATTACATTTGGGCTTGTGCAGCCTGTGGAGACTGCAAAGTGGATTGCAATTGAGGCTGGCGTGGGCGCACTGAGGAGCGCTGCTCTTGCAGTGCTGGGTGCGCTGGCTGCTATTTTTGTGAAGAAGATGAGGGAAGCTGGCTGAGTGCAGGCTAGCCTGTGATGAGGGGCACGTCGGAAGTTTCTATTTTTCTCTGCCAGATGCAGTCCTGCGCCAGTTCGTGCAGGGGCGCGTCATCGCCTGCTGCTTTCAGGAGCTGCTGCTGAGTGAGGGGCTTTGTGGCGGAGGCTAGAAGCGAGATGTTCTGCACTTTTTCTGGCTCTTCTGGCGCTGTGCACATTAGAGAGATGTGAGGAAAGCGCAGGGAGAAGGTTTTGTAGGTGCTGCGGAAGAAGGCGCTTTGCTCGCCTTCGAGAGGTGAGACGATGTTGGCTGCAAGAAGGCCGCGGGGGGAGAGGCGCGAGCGCATGAGGGAGACTGCCTGCAAGCTGAGAAGGTGGCGCGGTATGAAGGTGCCGAAGTCAAATGCATCGAGGCGCAGGAAGTCGTATTTGTACTTGCTGCGCGAGAGGAGCGAGAGGCCGTCCTCGTAGAAGATGCGGATGCGCTTGTCTTCGAGAGGGAAGAGGAAGAATTGCTTGGCCAGTGCCGGCAGCTTGGTGTCTGGCTCTGCTATGTCCACTTTTGCTTCTGGGTGGGAGAGGAGAAGGTGGCGGGGCTCTGTGCCTGCGCCCAGGCCGATGAAGAGCGCATGGGAGATGTGAGGCAGGGTGAGGTGGGCAAGCTTGCCGAGAAGAGTGTATTTGAAGAGGAGTGCGCCAGAAGGGAACTTCATGCCGGATGCAAGCTGGATGTCAAGGAAGAGCTTGCGCGTGCCTTCCTTTTTGTTGTCTATGATGCGCGCCTCGTAGAGGTCTGTGCGGCATTTGTAGATTTCCTCATCTGACGACGGCAGGATGGAGGCAAAGAGCTGGCGCAAAGGCACGGGCATGCTAACCTATCCTCTGTAATTCGGTAGGTTAATAGGCTTTTCGTGCGAAGAGAAATGCATGGGAGGAGAGAATTCGCAGCAGGTAAATTTGAGGCTTACAATGGAGAGCGGGCAGCCTCCGCATTTCACCTGGAGCTATGGCAATGGGAAGTATTGGCGCGTGGTGGATGGGCAGAGATGCGAGCTGTGGCAGGCTGGAGATGAGGTGCAGGTTACGCCTGGCTTTGAGTGGGTTGCGCGCAAGGTGCTCAGGCTGGATGATGATTTGGGCGCGCTGTATGGAAGGTTTGTGAAGGACAGGCATTTGGCTGATGCTGTTGCAAGGTATCCGGGCTTGAGATTGACGAAGAGCGAGCCTTGGGAGACGTTGGTGAGCTACATTTGCTCTATTAACAGGAATATTCCGCAGATTAGGCGGGATGTGCAGAAGCTTATGGGAGAGGATGGGTGGATGAAGGAGCCTGAGGAGATTGCGAGGATGAATTTGCCGAGCTCGCTGGGCTTCAGGAAGAAGTATTTGAAGGAGAGCGCGAGGATGATTGCTGAGGGAGAGGTGGGGCTGGGCAGTGTTGGAATGCTGAGGTACAATTGGGCTAGAGAGGAGCTCATGAGGCTGCCGGGCGTGGGCCCCAAGGTTGCTGATTGCGTGCTGCTGTTTGCCTATGGAATGGGGCAGGCTTTCCCTGCTGATGTGTGGGTGAAGAGGGCTATGCAGAGGCTCTACAAGGTGA
>JBAZVU010000142.1:0-2618 GCA_041660725.1 Candidatus Micrarchaeia archaeon
GGCTGAGGAGAAGGGCGAGCAGAGCGGGCTCGGAAGCTGGATGAAGTGAAAACTGGAAAAATGAAGCGGAATGCGGGCAAGTGGCTGGAGTGCAAGGGGTGATTTGATGAAATTCAGGGGAAGCGAGCTAGTGGTTCTTTTCATAGTGCTGGTTGCTTTCGTGATAGGCATTGACGCCTACCCGCTCATGCCCGAGAAGGTGGCATCGCACTGGAATGCAGCAGGGCAGGTCAATGGATACATGGACAGGTTCTGGGGCACTTACTTCGTGCCAGTGCTGATGGCGCTCATGGCGCTGCTGTTCCTCGCAATACCGAGGATTGACCCGTACAAGAAGAATATCGAGCAGTTCAGGGGCTATTATGACAATTTCATCGGGCTGCTCATGCTCTTCATGATTGCAGTTTACGTGCAGACGCTGCTCTGGAACATGGGCACGGAGATAAGCATCTCGCTTACTGTGCCGCTCGGCATTGCAGCGCTCATATGGTATGCAGGCGTGATGTGCGAGAACTCGAAGCGCAACTGGTTCATAGGCATCCGCACGCCCTGGACGCTCATGAGCGACAGCGTGTGGGAGCAGACGAATAGGATGGGCGGGAAGCTGTTCAAGATGTGCGCCATCATAATCGCGCTGAGCGTGTTCCTGGGCGAAGCTGCGATATGGGTAACCGTGGGGCTGCTGCTTGCGGCTACGGCCTATATGGTGTACTACTCTTACGTGAAGTACAATGCCGAGCTGAAGGCTGGCGGAAAGCAAAAATGGAAAGAGAAGCGCAGCCTGACGGGAAAAAGCAGGGCGAGCAGGAAAAGGTAGGCTTTTTGCTTTTCAATACACGCTTACCTTGCCGTTCACTATCAGGTCAGTTATTTTTGTGACATCGCCCAGCCACTGGTCCACCACATCATGCACCTTGGCGTGCACTGTCGCGGGATCGCGGCCGTCGCTCATGTAGAGCTGGATGCCCGCGCTCTGCGGCTGGTCTATTGGCTTGCCTATTGCCGAGAGAAGCGAGACATTGCACGCCTCGATGTCAGGGTACAGGCTCACTATGTCCTCTGCTATTTCAAATGCAAGCACGCTGTAAATCTTGCCAACGTGATTGACAGGATTCTTGCCGCACGCTGCTTCCAAAGTCATGGGCCTGCCGGGCGTGATGAGCCCGTTCACCCTGTTGCCCCTGCCGACCTCGCCGTCATCGCCCATCTCAGCGCTCGTGCCGCTCAGGGTGAGGTACACGCTGCCACCCTTGATGTTGTCGCCCGTGTTGACATTCACACTCAGGGTGCGCTCGGTAAACTTCTTGCCGTTTTCAAGTATGTCCTTGGTCACGCTCTCCTTGATTTTTGCGTACTCGTCGATGTTGCTTACGTGCCTTGACACGAATGCAATGGCCACTGTGAGCGTGATTGTGTCATTGTTCCTGAGGCCCATAACCTTGATGTCCTCGCCAACTGCAGGGTGCTTCTGCTTGTACTCCTTGGAGTTCAGCATGCGCTCCGTCTCATAGACAAGGCGCTCAGTCTCGCTGAGGGGCGCATAGCCCACGCCGAAGCTCGTGTCATTGGCAAATGGTATCTTGGGCCCGCGCAGGAAGACATCAACCAGGTCCTTGGAGCCTGCTGCAATGCGCGTGTCGAGCTTTGTGTTGGACTCGTCAAGGTAGCGCATGTTCTCCTTCAGGTACTTGCGCGCTGCATTCAGCGCTATTGCCTCCGCGTCTATCTTCTTTCCATTGACTTCCTTGCATGCGCGGCCGCACAGGATTATCTCAATGGGCCTTGTGAATTTCCCGTCTCCAAAAGTGACTTCAGTGCCGCCGCCCACCACAAGCCCCTTGTCCACATTGTGGTGCAGTATCTTGCCGCATGCGCTGATGTACTCCTTGCAGAGCGCCCTGCTGCACTCTTCCATTATGCCGTCTATCAGCGTGTCCGGATGGCCAGTGCCCTTTCTTTCCACGTGCTCGAACTGGTGCTCCTCAACCAGCACGCCACGTGCCTCCTCAATCGTAATGTTTCTCGTAACCATGGAATCAGCCCCTTTGTATGCTTCTTCTTGCGCGGATTTTGGAATATAAGCTTTTCTCGTGGAAAATTCCTGAAAAGAATAAAAAATTAGTTAGAGATGAGTGAGCAGCTCCTTTGCCCTTGCTGCATTGATGCTTTTCTCACTTATCATGCGCTCCGCAATCGCGTCTATCTGGCTGCCTTTTGCGCCCGCAGCCACCGCCACATTGCGCGCGTGCAATGCCATGTGCCCGCGCTGTATGCCCTCATCCGCCAGCGCGCGGAGCGCTGCAAAATTCTGCGCAAGGCCAACTGATGCGATTATGCACGCCAGTTCCCTTGCGCTTTTCACGTTGAGCAGCTTCACGCATGCTTTTGCAACTGGATGCGTTTTTGTTGCGCCGCCAACCAGGCCCACTGCTACTGGCAGCTCAATCTCGCCTACCAAGTTGCCTTTTTTATCAGTGTAGAATTTTGTGAGTGGCTTGTACTTTCCAGTGATGGCAGCAAAGGAGTGCGCGCCTGCCTCTATTGCGCGCCAGTCATTGCCAGTTGCGAGCACAACTGCATCAATGCCGTTCATTATGCCCTTGTTGTGCGTTGTCGCC
>JBAZVU010000143.1:0-1859 GCA_041660725.1 Candidatus Micrarchaeia archaeon
AGCAGAAGCAGGAGACGCAGCAGGAAGAGGACGGCTGTTGTGGCGGCTCAGGCGGCTGCTCATGCAACTGCGGCTGAACCCCGGTCTTTTTTTAAACATTTTTAATGTTCCCTTCCCAGTGTAAGCCATGGCAGTGCTCATCAGGAACGCGCTCGTGGTCACGCAGAATGACCAGCGCGAGGTCATACAGGGCTGCGACGTGCTCATTGAGGGCAACAGGATAGCCAAGGTGGGCAGGGAGCTACAGGCAAAGGCAGAGCAGAAGATTGACGCTACTGGAAAGGCGCTCATGCCCGGCCTTGTTAACACGCACAACCACATGGCAATGAGCCTTTTGCGCGGCTATGGGGATGACATGGTGCTGCAGGAGTGGCTGGAGAAGAAAATCTGGCCGCGCGAGGGCAAGCTGAAGGCAGGGGATGTTTATGCTGGCTCGCTGCTGGCGTGCGCTGAGATGATAAGGGGCGGAACAACTGCGAGCGCTGACATGTACTTTTTCATGGACGAGGCTGCGAAGGCTGTTGAGAAGAGCGGCATGCGCGCCAATTTGAGCTATGGAATGATTGATTTGGGCGATGAGGGGAAGAGGAAAAAGGAGCTGGCTGCTGGCGAGAAGTTCGTGAAGGAGTGGAATGGAAAGGCTGGGGGCAGGATTGCGTGCTCTTTTGGCCCGCACTCGCCCTATACTGCTTCAACAGAGCTGCTTGAGAAGTCGGGCGAGCTGGCGAAGAAGCATGATGTCAAGGTGCAGATTCATTTGAGCGAGACGCGCAAGGAAGTGGCAGACTGCCTGAAGCAGAGGAAAATAAGGCCTGCTGATTATCTGGAGAAGGCGGGGCTGCTGAATGCAAGGCTGATAGCTGCGCACTGCTGCTGGCTCAGGAAGGAAGAGTGCAGCCTGCTCGGAAAGCACGGCGTGAGCTGCTCGCACAATCCTGCAAGCAACATGAAGCTCGCAAGCGGCGGCGTGATGCCAATTCCGGAGCTTGTGCAGGCGCGCGCAAATGTGTGCCTGGGCACTGACGGCCCGGCTTCCAATAATTCCCTCTCGATGTTCGAGGCAATGAAGCTCTGCGCTTTGGTGCAGAAGGCAAGCAGGTGGGATGCAACTGTTGCAAATGCGCAGCAGGTGCTTGACTTTGCAACTAGGAATGGCGCGAGAGCATTGGGCATGAATGCAGGCTCTGTTGAGGAGGGAAAGCTGGCTGATGTTGTGCTTCTTGATTTGGGCGCGCCGAATCTGGTGCCGAGCCACAATATTGTTTCGAACATTGTTTATGCTGCAAATGGCGGGAATGTGAGTGATGTTGTGATTGACGGCAAGATTGTGATGAGGGAGAGGAAGATTGTGGCGTTTGATGAGGGAAAGGCTGTGGAAGGGGCGCGAAAGGCTGCTGCAGCGCTTGTGTCGAGATGAGCGGGGGCGAAAAAATGCTTGGCGTGATTGGAGGAAGCGGGTTTTACAAGCTGGCTGGCGCAGAAGCACGAAGAGAGGACACGCCCTACGGCATTGTGAGCGTTTCGCGCGGCAGGAAGATTGTTTTCGTTCCGCGGCATGGAGAGAGGCATGAGCTGCCACCCCATCGCGTGAACCATAAGGCCAATATTTACGCGCTCAAGAAGGCAGGCGCGTCTGCAATTCTAGGCATAAACGCATGCGGCCTGATTGCAAAATTCAAGCCCGGCGACATCATGACTATTGATGATTTCATTGCATTCCACCTTGGCCCCATTACGTACTTCGAGAGCTTTGAAAAGGGCGCGAGGCACACTGACATGAGCGAGCCCTATTCGAAGAAGATGAATGCCGAGATAGCGAAGGCGGGAAAGAAGGCCGGCGTGGTGATGAAGAGCGGCGG
>JBAZVU010000143.1:1869-2616 GCA_041660725.1 Candidatus Micrarchaeia archaeon
GTTGCGACTTCGTTCGGGCCGCGCTTTGAAACGCCTGCTGAGATAAGGGCATTTGGAAAGATGGGCGCGAATTTGATAAGCATGTCAAGCGCGTATGAGGCAATTCTGGCAAGGGAGCTGGATGTGCCGTACGCGAGCATTGCAATTGGCACTAATTACGCAGCAGGCATGAGCAAGAGGCCGCTTTCGCATGATGAAGTGCTTGAGGGCATGAAGGCAAGCGAGGCTAAAGTCATCAGAATTATCGAGGCACTTGAGGGGTTGGTATTATGAGCAAGGTGAAGGATGCAGGCCTGGCAGCAGAAGGGGAAAAGGAGCTGGAGTGGGCGCGGGCAAACATGCCAGTGCTTGCAGGCATAAGGCAGAGGTTTGAGAAGGAGAAGCCGTTCAAGGGGATGAGAATAGGCATTGCGCTGCATTTGGAGAAGAAGACGGGCATACTGCTTGAAACTTTGAAGGCAGGCGGCGCTGAAGTCACTGCTTCCTCTTGCAACCCGCTTACAACTGATGACCGCGTTGCTGCTGCGCTTGCGAAAAGAATGGAAGTTTACGCATGGGCAGAGGAGAGCAAGGAAGAGTATGACTGGTGCCTTGGCAAGGTGCTGGATGCAAAGCCGCATATCGTGATTGATGACGGGTGCGACCTGATTTTCCTGCTGCATGGAAAGAGAAAGGAGCTGCTGAACAGCGTGCTGGGCGGATGCGAGGAGACGACTACCGGAGTGAGGCGCCTGCAGGCAATGGACC
>JBAZVU010000144.1:0-2580 GCA_041660725.1 Candidatus Micrarchaeia archaeon
GGCATGGCAGCGCTCTTCGCATACGCCTACCTCTTTGCATTCATAGACCTCGGCCCGCTTGGCTCCTTCCTTGACCCTCTTCTCGTGCCATTCGGCTGGTTCTCAACCTGGGAGGGGCTTGAAAGGCTGGTGCGCGACAGCCACAAATTCGAGACAGAGCTCACATTCTACCGCAAGCTCGCAAAAGCAAACTACATCTTCCTGTCAGAGGAGGAGAATGTGGTGGCAACTGCGCAGGCGCAGGCCGAGGCAGCTGCAGAGGCCAAGGAGCCCAAGAAGCAGGTTTAAATTCCTGAAAATGCATTAGCTAGCGCATGTTCCGCGTGGGAAGTGCATTAGTTCGTTTTACAGATTATTCCAAGCACTCCGAAAGGCACAACTTTTCCATTTTGCATGATGGAGAGGCAGGGCACCGGCCAAAGGCGCTTGGCTTCGACAGGCAACATCTTTGGGAGCGGCTTGGTGCGGGCCCTCTGGCGGCAAAATGGCTGGAAGGCCTGATAGCGCAGAGGGATGCAGTCGGCTACATGCTAAAGGACAATGTGGAAGAGGAATCCTACATCGGCCTGCTTGCACTTAGGATAGGCGGGACGCACGCGACACTGGACAGTATTTTCAGCAACCTTGACCTGCGCGCAATTTTCGAAAGGGAGTTCCTTCGGGGCGCGCCGACAATCACGAACAGGCAGCGGGCATTGGACTCGGTCAAGGCAATAGGCAGGCATTTCAGCCCCTCAGACGCCATCAGCATCCTAATAGTGGGCTGCGGCATCATGCCTCACGTCGGCTCGCCAATTGTCAATAAGCTCTCAGAGGCTTTTCCAAACAGCATGATTGACGCTACGGACATTTCATTTTCACATATGCCGTTCAAGCGCCTGCCCAATGCAGAGTTCCGGGAGTATGATGTCCTGCTACAGCCGCTTCCTGAAAATACGTCGCATGTAGTGCACTGCACCAACCTCCTTCTCTACTTTGCCGAAGAGCCGCGGGAAATGGCACTCAGGAAGCTCGTTGGCGCGGTGAAGGATGGCGGCCTTCTGGTCACGGATAAGGAATGCGTGCCAAAAGCGCTGGAAATTGCAGCCTCGCTGGGCAAGAACATCAGTGCCCGCCATCTTACTTTCTAGCTCCTTCTTCCAGCAGAACCGAAAATGCCTCAGTAGCTACTCCCTTGGGTCATTGACTTTCGTCTAACCCACTGGGACGGTGTCCTCATAGGCACTAGAATTATGCACGCTGCCCTTTAAAAGTCCCCTACTTCCGCTTATAGTCCGTTTCAGGCACAACGCTGCCAACAATGTCAACGACAATATGCAGCGCATAGCCCAGCATGCCTGCCAGCGAGATGAACAGGTTGTCAGTGCGGCCCAGCGCGAAGAATGAGACGATGCTGCTGAGAAGCGCGCCGTAGATGAAGGATGCAAGGAAGCCGTGCAGCACCCCGCGGTGGAAGGGTACGAGGAAGTCCAGCACCATCACCATGCCTGCTGGGAATGCAACTGCGAGGAAGAGCACGCCCAAAGTGCAGACATTCTCGCCCTGCCCTGTTCCAGCCTTGCAGAAGTTGATTATGGGCGCATTGTAGACAAAGATGATGGCAAGGCACGCGAGCATGAGCATGAGGAAGAGCACTGCATTTATGGTCTTGCGTATTATTGAGAATGGCGCGTCAATGTCAGGCAGCAGCGAGCCTATGATGAATGCAACTGCAGCAGCTGCCACAATAGTGGGCGGCCTGGGCATGAATACCTGCGCTGCTATAATCAGGATTATGAGCGCCACAAAGCCAGTGCTCAAATGCTCCTTGAAGCCAGTCTGCATGCCTGCCTATTGAAGGGGGAGATTAAAAACCCGCGCCCTCAGCCCAGCTTCTTCACGAAAATGTCAGAGTAAACAGGGCCTTTGGGCGTGAGCGTGCTTTTCTTGAGCTTCAGCTCCGTGACCTCGAATGAGCCCAGCTCCTCGCCAGCATGCTTTTGCAGGAATGCGCCCACATCAGCCTTTGCCTTCAGCCTTCCGATTGTAATGTGCGGCGAGAATTTATCGGGCTTGAAGCCCAGCGGTGCAAGTGCAACCCCGACCTGGTTATGCAGCATTTCCATCTCCCCGGTGCCAGTGCCCGCCCACACCACGCGCACGAAATCCTCTGACGGGAAAACGCCCACGCCGCAGCAGATAACGCTGAAGGGGACGACATAGACGCCGGCAAGGGCTGCCTCTACTTTCTCAGCCATGGCGCCATCGATGTCAGAAAGAAATGCCAGCGTCATGTGCATGTTCTCAGGTTCAACGCGCTTGATGCCCGGTGGCAGCTCTTTCTGCAGCTCCGCAAGCTTCTTCTTCACGTTTTCCCCTACCTCAACAGCAACAAAAGCGCGCATGACCGGAGATTCCAGCTTAGGCTTAAATAAGCAGCGCTCGATTCCACTTCATGCTCGTGATTGGCGTTACTGGAATGCGCGGGAGCGGCAAATCCCTTGCAGCTAGGGCAGCGCGCTCTCTCAGCCTGCCAGTTGTCGAGATGCGCACTGCCGTAGTTGCGCTCATGCGCAAAAGGAAAATCAAGGTCACGAACAA
>JBAZVU010000145.1:0-2559 GCA_041660725.1 Candidatus Micrarchaeia archaeon
AGCTTTATGGCCTGCTGCGAGACTGTGTTCACTAGCCTTACTGTGACAATGCCATCGCGGGGGAAGCCGTTGTTGAGCACGGGCGCCTCGCTCTCTATTCTCAGCGCATTCCTGTGCCCTTCGCCCTTCTCGTCCTTCCACCAGTGTATTATCTCGTCTTCAACGTTCATGCAAATCAACTCTCCTTCTGCATTGTGCTGGCCAGGGGCGGTTTATAAGGTGGGAGAAGGTGGGGAGCGGGTGACTTAGGTTTAAATGCAGGGCTGCGAATGCAAGTGCATGGACCGCAAGATGCACGGGCTTCTCCTGATTCTTGCAGTTGTCATTTTCACGCTGGGCATCTACGCCCTTGTCACGCACGTGAGCCAGGAGCAGCTGCTGAAGTACGGCTATGCAGGCGTGTTCCTGGTGATGTTCGTATCCAGCGCCACAATCATACTGCCTGCGCCGGGGCTTGCGCTGGTGCTGGTGGCAGGAAGCGTGCTGAACCCAGTGCTCGTGGGCATTTTTGCAGGGGCAGGCGCAGGGTGCGGGGAGCTGACTGGCTATGTGGCAGGAAAGGGCGGGCGCGAGATTGTGGGCAGGGGAAAAAGAACTGCGCAGGTGGAGAAGTGGATGAAAAGAAATGGCTTCCTGACTATCCTCGTGCTTGCTGCAATTCCAAATCCTGTTTTCGACGTAGTGGGGATAGTGGCAGGCGGGCTGCAGTATGACTGGAAGAAATTCGTGCTCGCTGCAGTGCTGGGCAATGTAATCAAGGCTACTTACATAGCATACGCGGGCAAGGCTGCGCTGGGCTGGATATTCTAGCACTTCACGGATGCAGTTTTCCACAGCTCGTCAAACATTATTTCCATAGCCGCTGCATGGTCCTTGGAGCGTATCCTGATTGCGCTTATCTCGTACTGGAACACGATGTGATAGACGCAGTCGTCGAGCAGGAATATTGCCTCCTTTGAGCTGTTGAGAGCCTTGAGGAAGCGCACTTCGGTATATTTATCAGTTGTTACTTTCCGTGACTCTTCCGAGACTTCGAGAAGCTGCCTGATTTTGATTTTCCGGGCAAGCCGCTTCATCCGGAACTTTTCCGGGTGGTAGCCCACCTTCTCAAGCGCATTGCCCTGGCTCCCGATAACCTTGATGCTCTTCGCAGTTTCCAGCATTTCTTCCAGCAGCTTGACTATTGCTATCTTGCCCTGAAAGACCTCTGCGTGGGGCCTGTCGCCGACCTGGTTGTAGGCCGCCTTGAGAGAGGGCAGTATTTTCTTTATGGATGCCTTTCGGTCTTCAAGAGTTGTGAGAAGGGATGAGGGATCGTTGGCGATGAACTGCGTCTTGCTGTCCACTATGGCGGTCGAGAGAAGGCCGAGTGATTTGAGGCGGTCCAGCACGTCATAGGTTGTGCTCCTTGCTAGGCCAGCCATCTCGGCTATCCTGTTGGCAGTGGCCTTGCCAGCCTTCAGGCAGACGAGATAGACGTTCGCCTCTCGCTCGGACAGGCCATACGCCTGCAACTCTTCAATCATGCGCCTAATGGCGCAGGCGTGGAATATAAGCCTTGTGATTGTCGGCGGAAAGCGACGGCAATAGTATATAGGCACGTCTGGCGATAAACTTGAGCATGGAAAAGCCATGCATTCCGAGGAGAGTAGTGCGCGTGCCGCGCGACTGGCAGAAGGACTTTTTCGGCAAGCACTATACGCTAGGGGACAACAGTAGGTGCGGCTACCTGCCGGGCAGGAAGGAAACACTCAAGGAGAGGACCGAAAGGGAGGCGGGGGGAGTTATCCGCCTTCTGGGCCTTGAGCCCGGCGCGAGCATACTTGATGTTCCGTGCGGCTACGGCAGGCATTCCATAAGGCTCTCCGAAAAAGGATACCGTGTGACTGGCTTGGACATCAACGACGAGGAGCTTGCAATTGCAAGGGAAGAGGCGGAAAGAAGGGGCGTCAGGCCGGAGTTCGTGAAGCAGGACATGAGGGGCATCGGGAGCAGACTGCTGGGCAGGTTCGATGCAGTGATAAACATGTTCTTCTCTTTCGGCTTTTTCTACGAGGAGAGGGAGAATGTGCAGGCAATGGCCGGCTTCTATGGGGCGCTGAAGCAGGGCGGCAGGATGCTCATTCACAGTGATGTTTCAAGGGAGATGATAGAACGGGGAGGAAATTACAAGCTGGAAGAAGTCAGGGAGCTGGAAAATGGCAACGGGAAGCTCATCATAGAAGAGGAATTCGACCTTGCTGCAAAGCGCCTTAATGGGAGCTGGACGCTGGTGGATGATGCAGGAAACAGGGGCACACCCAAGCCATACAGCATGAGAATATACAGTGCAGAGGAATATTCTGAAATGGCTTTCGTATGCGGCTTCCGGTCAGTGGAAATTTACGGCTCCTTCGAAGGGGTGCCGTTCATGCCTGACAGCGCGGAGATAATAGTGGTGGCGAGGAAATAGCTAGCCGCGCACAATCGTGCCGCTGTGCTTCTTTCCGCGCATCGCATTCTCGACGTCAATCAAATTCTTTCCATTCACGAAGTGCGTCTCTATTTTCGAGCGCGCTA